>NZ_JCBDHJ010000001.1:0-211635 GCF_059834135.1 Vibrio sp. R10-SG-ISO4 | reverse complement strand
ACAATTTGGAAAGCTGACAAAACAACAATTTATTGTTGTTTGTAAAGTTCTCAAAGTATTCATATCTATGAATACACAAAAACACATTCAAGTGTTCTTGGCTTTTTGTTTTCACTTTTTATAAAAAAGTAAAATAAAAAGATATTTGAGTCCGGCAAAATCGAGTCTGCATCATGTTTAAATAATTGCAGACAACTTTGGTTGCTTAGTTTGTTTTCACTTTTCAAAGTGAAAGTAAATGAGCCAATAAGACCCTTTGGGGTTGTATGGTTAAGTGACTAAGCGTACACGGTGGATGCCTTGGCAGTCAGAGGCGATGAAGGACGTATTAACTTGCGATAAGCCCAGATTAGGTAGTAAAAACCACTTGAGTCTGGGATTTCCGAATGGGGAAACCCACCTGCATAAGCAGGTATCGTTATGTGAATACATAGCATAACGAGGCGAACCGGGGGAACTGAAACATCTAAGTACCCCGAGGAAAAGAAATCAACCGAGATTCCGAAAGTAGCGGCGAGCGAAATTGGACTAGCCCTTAAGCTTTATATGCGTTAGACGAACGGTCTGGAAAGTCCGGCAATAAAGGGTGATAGCCCCGTAGTTGACAACGCACATTCAGTGAAATCGAGTAGGGCGGGACACGTGATATCCTGTCTGAATATGGGGGGACCATCCTCCAAGGCTAAATACTACTGACTGACCGATAGTGAACCAGTACCGTGAGGGAAAGGCGAAAAGAACCCCTGTGAGGGGAGTGAAATAGAACCTGAAACCGTGTACGTACAAGCAGTAGGAGCACCTTCGTGGTGTGACTGCGTACCTTTTGTATAATGGGTCAGCGACTTATATTCAGTGGCAAGGTTAACCATCTAGGGGAGCCGTAGGGAAACCGAGTCTTAACTGGGCGCTCAGTCTCTGGATATAGACCCGAAACCAGGTGATCTAGCCATGGGCAGGTTGAAGGTTGAGTAACATCAACTGGAGGACCGAACCGACTAATGTTGAAAAATTAGCGGATGACTTGTGGCTAGGGGTGAAAGGCCAATCAAACCTGGAGATAGCTGGTTCTCCCCGAAAGCTATTTAGGTAGCGCCTCGGACGAATACTACTGGGGGTAGAGCACTGTTAAGGCTAGGGGGTCATCCCGACTTACCAACCCTTTGCAAACTCCGAATACCAGTAAGTACTATCCGGGAGACACACGGCGGGTGCTAACGTCCGTCGTGGAGAGGGAAACAACCCAGACCGCCAGCTAAGGTCCCAAATTATTACTAAGTGGGAAACGATGTGGGAAGGCTTAGACAGCTAGGATGTTGGCTTAGAAGCAGCCATCATTTAAAGAAAGCGTAATAGCTCACTAGTCGAGTCGGCCTGCGCGGAAGATGTAACGGGGCTAAGTAATAAACCGAAGCTGCGGCAATACCTTTTAGGTATTGGGTAGGGGAGCGTTCTGTAAGCCGTTGAAGGTGTGTTGTAAAGCATGCTGGAGGTATCAGAAGTGCGAATGCTGACATGAGTAACGATAAAGGGGGTGAAAAACCTCCTCGCCGGAAGACCAAGGGTTCCTGTCCAACGTTAATCGGGGCAGGGTAAGTCGACCCCTAAGGCGAGGCCGAAAGGCGTAGTCGATGGGAAACGGGTTAATATTCCCGTACTTCAACTTATTGCGATGGGGGGACGGAGAAGGCTAGGTGGGCCTGGCGACGGTTGTCCAGGTTCAAGTGCGTAGGCTTGAGAGTTAGGTAAATCCGGCTCTCTTTAAGGCTGAGACACGACGTCGAGCGCCCAAGGGCGTGAAGTCATTGATGCCATGCTTCCAGGAAAAGCCTCTAAGCTTCAGATAAGTTGGAATCGTACCCCAAACCGACACAGGTGGTCGGGTAGAGAATACCAAGGCGCTTGAGAGAACTCGGGTGAAGGAACTAGGCAAAATGGTACCGTAACTTCGGGAGAAGGTACGCTCTTGACGGTGAAGTCCCTCGCGGATGGAGCTATTGAGAGTCGCAGATACCAGGTGGCTGCAACTGTTTATTAAAAACACAGCACTGTGCAAAATCGTAAGATGACGTATACGGTGTGACGCCTGCCCGGTGCCGGAAGGTTAATTGATGGGGTTAGACTTCGGTCGAAGCTCTTGATCGAAGCCCCGGTAAACGGCGGCCGTAACTATAACGGTCCTAAGGTAGCGAAATTCCTTGTCGGGTAAGTTCCGACCTGCACGAATGGCGTAATGATGGCCACGCTGTCTCCACCCGAGACTCAGTGAAATTGAAATCGCTGTGAAGATGCAGTGTACCCGCGGCTAGACGGAAAGACCCCGTGAACCTTTACTACAGCTTGGCACTGAACATTGAGCCTACATGTGTAGGATAGGTGGGAGGCTTTGAAGCAGGTACGCCAGTATCTGTGGAGCCGACCTTGAAATACCACCCTTGTATGTTTGATGTTCTAACTTAGCCCCGTTATCCGGGGTGAGGACAGTGCCTGGTGGGTAGTTTGACTGGGGCGGTCTCCTCCCAAAGAGTAACGGAGGAGCACGAAGGTGGGCTAATCACGGTTGGACATCGTGAGGTTAGTGCAATGGCATAAGCCCGCTTGACTGCGAGAATGACAATTCGAGCAGGTGCGAAAGCAGGTCATAGTGATCCGGTGGTTCTGAATGGAAGGGCCATCGCTCAACGGATAAAAGGTACTCCGGGGATAACAGGCTGATACCGCCCAAGAGTTCATATCGACGGCGGTGTTTGGCACCTCGATGTCGGCTCATCACATCCTGGGGCTGAAGTCGGTCCCAAGGGTATGGCTGTTCGCCATTTAAAGTGGTACGCGAGCTGGGTTTAGAACGTCGTGAGACAGTTCGGTCCCTATCTGCCGTGGGCGTTGGAAGATTGAAGGGGGCTGCTCCTAGTACGAGAGGACCGGAGTGGACGAACCTCTGGTGTTCGGGTTGTGATGCCAATCGCATTGCCCGGTAGCTAAGTTCGGAATCGATAACCGCTGAAAGCATCTAAGCGGGAAGCGAGCCCTGAGATGAGTCTTCCCTGGCACTTTAAGTGCCCTTAAGGGTTGTTCGAGACTAGAACGTTGATAGGCAGGGTGTGTAAGCGCTGTGAGGCGTTGAGCTAACCTGTACTAATTGCCCGTGAGGCTTAACCATACAACACCCAAAGGGTTTTGATGGACTCAATGTAAGAACATTGAATGTGTAAGAACGTAAACAGCTTTCCGAATTAAAGAATTTGCTTGGCGACCATAGCGATTTGGACCCACCTGATTCCATGCCGAACTCAGAAGTGAAACGAATTAGCGCCGATGGTAGTGTGGGGTTTCCCCATGTGAGAGTAGGACATCGCCAGGCTTCAAATTATGGACACTTGCTTAGGCGAGTGATGCCACTGCGGAGTGGTAGTTCAGTTGGTTAGAATACCGGCCTGTCACGCCGGGGGTCGCGGGTTCGAGTCCCGTCCACTCCGCCACTTATACTAAGCCTTAGTCGAAAGACTAAGGCTTTTTACGTTTAACGCTCCCGAAAGTGATGTGCACTTTTTCGCGGGCCGGAATGCCGGACCATCGAGTCCCACTTCGCCACTTATACTAAGCCTTAGTCGAAAGACTGAGGCTTTTTTACGTTTAACGCTCCTGAAAGTGCTGGGTTCGTCTGCTCGACGGTTTTATACAGACAAGAAAAAGCCAGCACGTTGGCTGGCTTCGAAGAGAGGGCTGACGAGATTAAAGAATAATGTCTCGCACTTCAGGGTCTTTGCGTTCTAGGTAGTGTGTCGATTTAATGCGACGAATGGTGCGGCAGCGTCCACGGATCAGTAAGGTTTCTGTGGTGGCGATGTTACCTTGGCGGGTAATGCCCTCAAGCAGGTCACCTTTGGTGATGCCAGTGGCAGAAAAGACGACGTTATCGCTGCGAGCCATCTCTTCCATAGTCAGCACAACATTGGCTGTCACGCCCATTTCTTCGCAACGTTTTAGCTCAGCAGCGCCGTAGATGCGGTTTTCTTCGCTATCACCTTTAACTTCATGTCTAGGTAGCAAGCGGCCATGCATATCACCATCGAGTGCACGGATCACAGCGGCAGATACCACACCTTCTGGTGCGCCGCCAATGCAGTACATCATGTCGACTTCACTGTCAGGCAGGCAGGTAAGAATGGAGGCGGCCACGTCACCATCAGGTACGGCAAAAACGCGTACCCCCATTGCTTGCATCTCAGCAATCACCTTATCGTGACGCGGTTTTGCTAAGGTGATCACCACAAGTCGATCGAGCGGCTTGTTGAGCGCTTCAGCGACGTTAATAAGGTTCTCTTTGAGTGGTTTATTGAGGTCGATACAGCCTTTTGCGCCTGGCCCCACAACCAGTTTTTCCATGTACATATCTGGGGCTTTTAAGAAGCTGCCTTTTTCACCTGCGGCCAGAACAGCCAGCGCATTGGACTGGCCCATGGCTGTCATGCGGGTCCCTTCAATTGGGTCAACCGCGATATCGACACAATCACCACCTGTCCCTACTTTTTCACCGATATACAGCATAGGCGCATCATCGATCTCGCCTTCACCAATGACAATCTCACCTTCGATTTCTGTTTTATTAAGCAGGGTACGCATCACTTCGACAGCGGCACCGTCGGCGGCGTTCTTATCGCCACGGCCAAGCCATTTATAACCCGCTAGGGCTGCGCCTTCGGTAACTCTAGAGAATGCCATTGCTAAATCGCGTTTCATGATGACTCCAACTGGTAGGAAAAACTGAACAAAATTAAATCGCCGCGATTTTAGCACATCACTAGGGAAACGTTTGCCTTTTTGGTTCAGCAGGGTTGAACTGGATCAAACCAGGGGCAGGAAAACGGGCGGAACTATTCATTCTTCTGGTCTTGTAAACTCTGAGTCAAATTGCGTTGTTTTTTTAATCGAATGACGCAGATTTGCAAATATAGGGCGTGTTTAAAGCGGCTTGGCTGAGTAGAATGGAAGGTAAATGGGTTTGTCATGTCGTATGACCCAACCATCCAGAGAATGATTAAAAAGGTAGGCAACGATGTCTTTTGAAGTACTAGAAAAACTAGAAGCAAAAATCCAAACCGCGGTTGATACTATCACTCTGCTTCAAATGGAAGTGGAAGAGCTTAAAGAAGAAAAGCAGAAGCTAGCAAATGAAGCGAACGAGCTGCGTACAAGCCGTGAAGAGTTGGTCGCGCAAAATCAGCAGATGCAACAAGAACACACAGCATGGCAAGAGCGCATCCGCAGCTTGCTAGGTAAGATGGAAGACGTTGAGTAATCATCGTTTCTGTAGACTAAAAAGGGTTGGCACAGTGCCAACCCTTTTTGCTTTGGTATCTGTCAGATTAGACCTGAGGGCGCACGCCCAAAGTGTGGCAAAGCGCGTAGGTCATTTCGGCGCGGTTGAGAGTGTAGAAGTGGAAATCTTTCACACCTTCACGACTTAGGATACGCACCATGTCGATGGCTTGGCTCGCACCCACCAATTGGCGAGTGGTTGGGTCGTCATCCAGCCCTTCAAATTGTTTCGCCATCCAGCCAGGGACTTTGACGTTATTCTGCGCGGCAAAACGTGAAGCTTGTTTAAAGTTGGAAACAGGAAGGATGCCCGGAACAATTTCGACATCAATGCCAGCCGCAACACTGCGATCACGAAAGCGTAGGTAGCTCTCTACATCAAAAAAGAACTGAGTAATGGCGCGGTTTGCGCCTGCATCGACTTTACGCTTGAGGTTCAGCAGATCCGACTGCGCACTTTTTGCTTCAGGGTGTACCTCGGGAAAGGCTGCAACAGAGATATCAAAGTCGTGACGTGATTTAAGCAGTTCCACGAGATCGGAGGCGTACATATCCGGTTTGCCACCACCAGGAGGAATATCACCGCGCAGTGCGACGATGCTTTCAATACCATTGTTCCAGTAATCGTCAGCAATCTGAATGAGCTCGTCACGGCTGGCATCGATACAAGTGAGATGAGGTGCCGCAATTAGGCCGGTCTCGGCTTTGATCTCTTTAATGATGGAGTGAGTGCGATCACGCTCGCCGGAGTTGGCGCCGTAGGTAACAGAGACAAATTTAGGCTTAAGGGTTTTGAGGCGATGAACCGAGTTCCACAGCGTCTCTTCCATTTTTTCGCTGCTCGGAGGAAAGAACTCGAATGACACATTGATGTTGTTCGATAGCTCGGCAATATTTTGGTTTAAAGCGTCAATATGACTCGCGTGTGTGTATCCCATCTTTCTCTCTCCGTGTGGCGACCCTATCCGTAGGTAACTGCAGCCCCAACATTCAATTTGATTAAATCGACGTTTAGACGTCTATATGTCCACAGAATGTATTGAATACGTTTTAATGTCAACACTCCCACCATGAATTTTTTTCAAGTTCATAATGAGAGAATTTGAAGTGCGCGAAGCACGACGCCCGAATAAGAAAACAGGTTGCCGAAGCAACCTGTGAAACTAGAGAAAACTGGACAACAAGTTAAGGTCTGATTGAATCGCGCCAGAGGTCACTTCTCGCCCCGCCCCCGGTCCGCGAATGACCAGTGGGTTGTCCTTATACCATTTGCTCTCAATCGCAAAGATGTTGTCGCATGGTAACAGGTTAGCCAAGGCGTGTTCTTTGCTGAGTGCTTCGACACCTACTCGAGCTTTACCGTTCTTTTCCAGTCTCGCGACGTAGCGCAGCACTTTGTCTTCACGTTGCGCTTTCTCGAGCCTTTCTGCCAACTGTTCGCTGAGCTGCTGACTGTTATCGAGAAAATCATCCAGTGAGAGTTCGGCCAGTTCATCGGGCACTAAGCTCTCGACTTTGACCGATTCAGGCTCAATCTCGAGACCGGCTTCTCTGGCTAAGATGACCAGCTTGCGCATTACGTCAGAGCCATCGAGATCCTGCCTAGGGTCTGGCTCGGTTAAGCCTTGCTGCCACGCTAAATCGACCAACTCGGCAAACGGTACGCTGCCATCATATTGTTGGAACAACCAAGAGAGGGTGCCAGAGAAAATCCCTGAGACCGCATAAATGACATCGCCACTCTCACGCAAATCGCGCACAGTGTGGTTGATCGGCAAGCCTGCTCCGACGGTGGCATTGTAGAGCCAATGGCGGTTTATTTTGGCAAACGCGTCTTGCACTTGGTGGTAGTAAGCACTTGAGGCTGAGCCGGCAACCTTATTGGCAGAGATAAGATGCATGCCTTGCTCAGCGATATCGAGGTAGCGCTCAGCTAACTCTTTGCTCGCCGTCACGTCGAGTACGACCACATCGTCATAGCCCTGAATCGCACCGAGGCGCTGAATCCACTCGCCTTTCTGATATGGGATAGACTCTTCATCGAAATGCTCACTGACCGCGCTAGGATCGATGCCTTGGTCATTAAACCAATAGGTTTGACTGTCGATCACTGCCACGAGCTCAAAACTCATTCCACGACGCTTTTCTAGCTCTGCTTTTTGTTCTGCAAACAGGGTTAACCAACTGGAGCCAATGTTGCCTTTGCCGCATAGGGCGATGCCGACTCGTTTTTGTGCTTGGAAAAGTTGGTTGTGAATCGCCTTAACGAGTGGTTCGGTTTCGGTGCGGCGTAAGACAGCCACCAAACTGAGACCGGAACGAGATTCAGAGATGAACTCGACAGGCGATGACTTGAGCTTCTGGTAAAAGCCGTAACAGTGGTTGGCGTTGTTGGTGACACCAGCGCCTACGGCAGCGACAAGGGCGTAGCCCTCCTTGAGTTTAATTTCTGCTGCGATGGCGGAATCTTGTAAGAAGCCTAAAGCGCCCCCTGCAATTTCCGAGGTATAAGCAAGGCGTAATGAGTGCTTATCCGCTTGGACTTCATAAGTCAAAGGTTCAAGTTGGGCGCGTTTCAAACTGCTTAGCACTTCTTTTTCCATGCGATTGAAATCATGGCCAGAGGCGAAGTTTAACTGAATCAACAACACGTCATTGAGTGAGGAGATGATCTTGGCACCACGCCCAGAGGCGAGGACGCGCTCAATGCGGCTAGAGCCAGATTCAGGGTCGTAACTGCAGCGCAAGTGTAAGTCCATCGTACTTTGAGCGACAGGCTGCAAGGTACGGCTATGCAGCACGGGGGCGGCAAGGCGTGCCAGTTCACTTGCTTCATCCAGTCGCAATAGGGGCAGAAGACAAGCATCACTGACAAGGCGAGGGTCTGCGCTGTATACGCCAGCAACGTCACTCCAAATCGTGACGCGACTGACCTCTGCGAGCGCGCCAATCACGGTGGCAGAGTAATCGGATCCGTTTCGGCCAAGCAGCACGGTTTGGCCTGCTTGGTTTTGCGCCATAAAGCCGGTAAACACCAGACGACGCTGTGAGTGTTGCGCCAAAATTTCCTTCAGTAGTGGGTAGGACTGACCACGATCCACTTCAGGTTGCGTGCCGGTTTCTGCCCGTAAGAAAGTGCGAGAGTCTTGCGCGATGGCTGGTAAACCCGCTTGATTCAATAGCGCGGCGAGCAGTCTTGAGGACCACATTTCACCGTGGCCAAGTACCGCAGCTCGCTCCGCCTCGCTTAACGGGGCGCTTAATTCGCCGAGGGTGGTGAACTCGTCTTTGAGCGTCGCCAGCATGTGCGCTTGTTCGTCGTCACTGTCAATCAAGGCTTCGATAAGCCCTGTTTGGAATTGTCGTACCGACTGCAACGCTTCATGGGCAAGGCGGCCGTCTTTATAGAGCGCTTCGGTAAATTCAATCAAATGATTGGTGGTTTTACCGGCCGCTGAGACAACGATCAGATCATCGCTGCCAGAGTATTCTTTGAGTATGGTGACTACCCGGCGGTAGCACTCCGGATCCGCTAAGCTGCTACCACCAAATTTATGCAGTTGACGCGATGTCGTCATTACGCGGACTCCTTCACACAGTTAAAGGCTTGCTTGAGATCGTCAATCAGGTCATCGGCATCTTCAAGACCGACAGACAGACGCAGCAGTTGCTGAGAGACACCTGCCTCGGCCAGCGCCGCTTCTCCCATCGCACGGTGGGTCATTGACGCTGGGTGACAAATGAGGCTTTCTACGCCGCCTAGCGATTCTGCAAGAGAGAAGAGTTTCAGCTCACCGACAAACTGTTTCAGTTCTTCAAAGCTGCCAGCGAACTCGAAGCTGAGCATAGAACCAAAGCCTGATTGTTGTTTCTTAGCGATGTCATGGCCAGGGTGATCCGGCAAGCTTGGGTGATAGATGCGGCCGACCAGTGACTCTGTTTTCAGAAAGTCGAGAATGTTTGCCGAGCTTTGTTCATGCACCTTCATTCGTGCGCCTAACGTGCGGATGCCGCGCAGCGTCATGTAGCTATCAAACGGCGTGCCGGTGGCCCCAATGCAGTTGCCCCACCAAGCCAGTTCTTCAGCGTGCGCTTTGGTTTTTGTGATCACCACGCCGCCAATCACATCGGAGTGACCGTTGATGTATTTGGTGGTTGAGTGAATAACGAAATCCGCACCCAGTTCGAGTGGCTTCTGGAAAATCGGGGTTAAGAAGGTATTGTCAACCGCGACCAGTGCGCCGACTTGTTTCGCTTGCTGGCAGACTTTCTCGATATCCACCACACGCACCAAAGGATTTGATGGCGTTTCCAACAGGATAAGCTTGGGTTTCTGGTTGATGGCGGCGGTCAAGGCTGCGTCATCGGATTGGTCGACGAACAACACGTTGAAGTCGCCTTTTTGCGCACGGGTATTGAAGAGTCGATAGGTGCCACCGTAGCAATCGTGTGGCGCGACAATCAAATCATCTGGCCCGACAAACGCAGACACCCAAAGGTTGAGCGCTGAGGTGCCACAGTTGGTCACCACTGCGCCTTCTCCACCTTCTAATTCATACAGCGCCGTTTCAAGCAGGCCACGGTTCGGGTTGCCAGAACGCGTGTAATCGTATTTCGGCACTTCACCAAACGCCGGAAATCCGTAATTGGTCGAGAGATAAATAGGGGGAACGACAGCGTGATGTTGGGTGTCTGACTCGATACCAGTACGTACCGCGATGGTGGCGGGTTTGCGCGTGCTCATAGCGTTTTCCTTGCGAACAGTAGTGACTTGTTTTAGGGAATGCGATATACCTGTTGCTTATCAGGTGTATCCGGCACCCAATGTGGTGTAGTGCTGCGACACACTCACAGTTTGGGCCGATTCCACTCCTATCGCCAACCACTTTACTTCTCATTTTTTAAGACGTCAACACTTCTAGACGTCTATATGTCTTTGCTTGTAGCCATAAATACCGTTAAAATTGTGGTTTAAACACTCATACGCAAATATAAAGGTGCGCAATGGCAGACTGGAATGGCGAATACATTAGCCCATACGCAGAACACGGTAAGAAAAGTGAGCAAGTGAAAAAAATCACGGTCTCCATCCCACTTAAAGTCCTTAAGGTATTAACAGACGAGCGTACGCGCCGCCAGATCAACAACCTGCGTCATGCCACCAACAGTGAGTTGTTGTGTGAAGCGTTCTTGCACGCTTACACAGGTCAACCATTACCGACGGATGAAGATTTGCGTAAAGACCGTCCAGATGATATTCCCGCTGAAGTGAAAAAGCTGATGACGGAGATGGGGATTGAGTTTGAGGCGTTTGACGACTAACGCTCGCCCTGTTTTGCACCGAATTTGAATGCAAAAGCCGCTGACATCGTCAGCGGCTTTGTTGTTTTTGCTCAGCCAGAGACAAAGGTCGTGGCTGGTAGTGGGCGTCAAGGTTACTCGATATCCATGTAATGGTCAGGCAGCTCAATGCGTGCCACCCCGGATTCTACCGCGGCTAACGCGACCGCTTTGGCGACGCGGGGGAGTAGTCTTGGGTCCATCGGTTTTGGAATAATGTAGTCTGGGCCAAACGAGAGTGAATCCACACCCGCGGCGGTCAGAACATTGGCAGGGACCTCTTCCTTCGCCAGTTGACGGATCGCCGCTACGGCAGCGAGCTTCATCTCATCGTTGATCTCGCTAGCACGTACATCCAGTGCGCCACGGAAAATAAACGGGAAGCAAAGTACGTTGTTGACTTGGTTCGGGTAGTCACTGCGACCTGTACCCATAATGAGGTCATTGCGTACATCATGAGCGAGCTCAGGTTTGATCTCAGGATCTGGGTTAGAGCAGGCAAACACGATGGGTTTGTCGGCCATCAATTTAAGATCATCTGGCGATAACAGGTTAGGACCAGAAACGCCAAGGAACAGATCGGCGCCTTCGATGACATCTTGCAGCGTACGTTTGTCGGTGTTGTTGGCAAACAGTTGTTTGTATTCGTTGAGATCATCACGTCGAGTGTGGATCACACCTTTGCGATCCAGCATGTAAATTTTCTCGCGCATCGCGCCGCACTTGATCAGCAGCTCCATACAAGCGATGGCAGCCGCACCGGCGCCCAGACAGACAATCACGGCGTCTTCCAGTTTTTTACCTTGCAGCTCAATGGCGTTTAACATGCCAGCAGCCGTCACAATGGCGGTACCGTGTTGGTCATCATGGAAGACTGGCACATCACAGCGCTCAATTAATTGTTTTTCGATTTCAAAGCAGTCTGGCGCTTTGATGTCTTCTAAGTTGATGCCGCCAAAGGTATCCGCGATGTTGGCGACCGTGTCGACAAACTCATCGATGGTGCGGTGTTTGACTTCGATGTCGATGGAGTCCAAACCTGCAAAGCGCTTAAACAGCAGGGCTTTGCCTTCCATCACGGGCTTTGATGCCAGTGGGCCAAGATTACCTAGGCCAAGAATCGCTGTGCCGTTGGAGATCACTGCCACCATATTGCCTTTTGCGGTGTACTTATAGACATTATCGGGGTTTTGAGCGATCTCTCGTACCGGCTCGGCCACGCCTGGGCTGTAGGCG
Organism: Vibrio sp. R10-SG-ISO4; assembly: GCF_059834135.1. Taxonomy (NCBI): domain Bacteria; kingdom Pseudomonadati; phylum Pseudomonadota; class Gammaproteobacteria; order Vibrionales; family Vibrionaceae; genus Vibrio; species Vibrio sp. R10-SG-ISO4. The sequence goes on along the minus strand of NZ_JCBDHJ010000001.1, from coordinate 199,743 downwards.
AGTGCGAGATCTTGCGCGGTTTCTGCTTGGGTGGTCAGCTCGACAGAGATCTTGCCTGGTTTTGGAAAGGCATGGTAGTCGAGCGCTTTTTGGCGAAATTGTTCTTCAGGGGTCAGGTCTTGACGGTGGTCATCAGGCATAGAAATAGGTACTCGTTAAAATGATTCAGCACAAAGGGGGTTAATCATTTTAGAGGAACTGAGTCAAGCTGCCTAGGTCAGAATGCGAGCGAGTAGGGTAATATGTGGGAAATGACTGGAGATTAGACCAGATAGAAAGAGATATGACTGCGGGTTTTACTGTGAATAGGTTAATTGCTCTAAAATCTCTGGCAACAAAAAAGGACGCCGCAGCGTCCTTTTTCCTATCCGCGAGAAGGAATTACTTCTTACCGCTTGATAGAGCACCGAAACGCTTGTTGAAGCGATCTACACGGCCGCCTGTATCAACGATACGTTGCTTACCAGTGTAGAATGGGTGACATTTGTCACATACGTCTAGGTGGATTGATTCTTTGTCTAGAGTAGATTTGAACTCAAATGTGTTGCCACAAGAACAAGTTGCTGCTACTGCTTTGTATTCTGGGTGGATTCCAGCTTTCATGGGGTAACCTCAATATAGGCCGTGTCGCTATCCGATTCAGAGCCGGACACCACACGTAGTTAATGTAAAATGGATTTAGGACACCGCTGCCAGAGCAGCCATATCTCTAAGGCGCGATATAGTAATGAATAGTACGCCTAGGATCAACCGATTTGGGGTAGAAATCGCTACTTTTTTAGCCGCTGCAGGAGAGGGAGACGCATGGATGTTATCGCGAAGTGGTGTTACCCGCGTCTCCTCATACAGACACTGAGATGCGCTGGCTTTTCTCACTCTGCCTTTTCCCTTAGACTAAACGCGTCATTGACCTGCAGTGAAAGACTGAATGAGACCCACCATCGCCCGAGTCGCGTTACCCGTACCACTAGATAAACAGTTTGACTATCAAATCCCTGGACACCTTTTTCCAGTGATTGGTGGGCGCGTGTCTGTGCCTTTTGGCCGTCAAACCTTAGTTGGTATCGTGACGGCCTTGGTGCAGCAGTCATCGCTGCCGATGGACAAAATCAAGCCGATTAAGCAGGTGCTCGACAGTCAACCTGTTTGGCCCGACTCGTTATATACCTTGTTGCACTGGTGCAGCCACTTTTACCAATATCCACTTGGCGACACCTTAGCCAATGCGATGCCCAGCGCCCTGCGTAAGGGAAAACCGGCCGACTTTACCGCCGTGGTGGAATGGCAACTGACGCCAACCGGACGCGATCAGTTGATGCATGGGTTTGGCCGAGCGGTTAAGCAAGCCAAAGTGATGCAGATGCTGCAACACGGACCGACGTCACACCAACGTTTTATTGATGAAGAGGTCAGCACTAGCGTGCTGCGCACGTTGACAGACAAAGGTTGGATTGAGTCGATTGAGCGCAAGCCTCATTTTGCTAAGTGGGGCGCTGACATTGAAGCCGATGTTGAGAAACCAAAGCTGAATGAAGAGCAAGCGATCGCCATCGCGACGGTCAACAGTTTCAGCGGTTTTGGCTGCTTTTTGCTCGAAGGGGTGACCGGTTCAGGTAAAACTGAGGTGTACCTCAACATGATTAAGCCAGTCCTCGAACGGGGTCAGCAGGCTTTGGTGCTGGTGCCGGAAATCGGCCTGACGCCGCAAACCATTAATCGCTTTCGAAAGCGTTTTAACGTGCCGATTGAGGTAGTACATTCTGGATTGAATGACACCGAGCGCCTCAATGCCTGGTTGTGCGCGCGCGATAAAGTGGCCGGCATTGTGATTGGGACGCGATCTGCATTGCTGACGCCTTTTGCTGATCTGGGCATTATTATTGTCGATGAAGAGCATGATAGCTCTTACAAGCAGCAAGATAGCTTGCGCTACCATGCGCGCGATGTGGCGGTCATGCGCGCCAACAAAGAGCAGATCCCGATTGTGCTTGGTTCAGCAACGCCCGCGTTAGAAACGCTGCACAATGCGCTGTCTGGCAAATATCATCATCTGCATTTGTCTCGCCGAGCAGGCAGTGCGGTGCCCACCACCAATCAAGTGATTGACGTCAAAGGGCTCTATTTAGAGGGGGGCCTCTCTGCGCCACTGATCGCTCAAATGCGCAAGCACCTCAACGCAGGCAATCAGGTGATGCTGTTTTTAAATCGACGCGGCTTTTCCCCGGCTCTGATGTGTCACGAATGTGGCTGGATCGCGGAATGCAAGCGCTGCGACGCCTACTACACCTACCATCAGCACAGCAGCGAAATTCGCTGTCACCACTGTGGCTCTCAGCAGCCGACGATCCACCAGTGCCAAGGGTGTGGTTCCACTCAACTGGTCACTGTTGGGGTGGGAACCGAGCAGCTAGAGGAACAACTGCATACGCTCTTTCCAGAGCAGAAAACCATTCGTATTGACCGCGACAGCACGCGGCGCAAAGGCAGCCTAGAAGAGGCGTTAAGCGCCATTCGACGCGGTGAATATCAGATTCTGATCGGCACGCAAATGCTCGCCAAAGGGCACCATTTCCCGGATGTGACGCTGGTGGCGCTGTTGGATGTCGATGGCTCACTCTACAGCAGCGACTTTCGAGCCTCTGAGCGTTTAGCCCAGCTATTCATTCAGGTGGCAGGCCGAGCGGGGCGTGCCAGTAAACCCGGTGAAGTGTTGTTGCAAACCCACCACCCAGAGCACAGCCTATTGCAAGCACTGTTGAAAAAGAGTTATCGGGACTTCGCCGAGGTGGCCTTAGCAGAGCGAAAACTGGCGGCGTTGCCCCCGTATTCGTTTTTAACGCTGTTTCGTGCGGAGGCGAACCAATCTGAGCTGGTGGAAGAGTTCCTACGCCAAGTCCGCTTTACTTTAGAATCCCACCCTCTGTTTGATTCCGGCTGCATGGTGCTGGGCCCGACACCCGCCCCGCTTGCCAAACGTGCGGGTAAGTTCCGTTGGCAATTACTGCTGCAAACCGAGCAGCGCTCGTTAATGCAAAAGCTGCTAGCCAGTGCTAAGCCGGCTATCGAGTTGCTGCCGAGCGCGAAAAAGGTCCGTTGGTCGGTCGATATCGAGCCTCAAGACTTGAGCTAACACGCCGATTAGTTTAAATAGGGGCAGGGACGATAGGCGCTGTGAGCTGATTTCGTTCTTTTTCATTTATTTGTGATCTGGCTCTCTTTTATAGTTCGGGTTTTGTTAAATATCCCGTAACTTTCTGTTTCGAAATGAATAAACTAGTTGTTTGGAAAGGGATAGGCGAAGCGAACCTTGGCAAGAGCCAAACGATTGCTTTTCGCTGCCAATAAGAGTGGGCATCAGCCTACCATCATCATAAGCGGTGCAGGATTGACCCCGTCATCACCACACCAGACGCTATGATCAAGGCAACAAGGTTTAGGTGGCTAAAGCGCTACATCTTTAATTAAGAGGGTTAATAACTTATGGCGACAATGAAGGATGTTGCCCAGCTTGCGGGAGTGTCGACGGCGACGGTATCACGGGCGTTGATGAATCCCGAGAAAGTCTCTTCTGCGACGAGAAAACGCGTCGAAGAGGCGGTGCTTGAAGCTGGCTACTCACCCAACTCGCTGGCGCGCAATCTGCGTAGAAACGAATCAAAGACCATCATCGCGATCATCCCAGACATTTGCGATCCCTATTACACCGAAATCATTCGTGGCATTGAAGATGCGGCTATGGAGCACGGTTACATCGTATTGCTTGGGGACAGCGGCCAACAAAGAAAGCGTGAAAGCTCTTTTGTGAACTTGGTATTCACTAAGCAGGCCGATGGCATGCTGCTGCTCGGTACGGATTTACCGTTTGATGTTAGCAAGGCAGAACAAAAGAATCTGCCGCCGATGGTCATGGCGTGCGAATTTGCGCCTGAGTTAGAGTTGCCCACCGTGCATATTGATAACCTCACTTCCGCATTTGAAGCGGTCAACTACCTGACTCAGATGGGGCATCGCCGTGTCGCGCAGATTTCGGGGCCAGAGAGTGCTCTACTGTGTCAGTTCCGTCACCAGGGTTATCAACAAGCGTTGCGCCGCGCAGGCCTAACGATGAACGAACACTATTGCGCAGAAGGCAACTTCACATTTGAAGATGGTGCGAAGGCGATTCGTCAGTTGTTGGCCTTATCTGAGCCGCCGACAGCGGTTTTTTGTCACAATGATATGATGGCGATTGGCGCGATTCAGGAAGCGAAAAAGCTCGGACTTCGCGTGCCACAAGATCTATCGGTTGTGGGTTTTGATGACATTCAGTTTGCGCAATACTGCGATCCACCACTCACGACGATTTCTCAGCCGCGTTATGAAATCGGGCGTCAGGCGATGCTGATGATGCTTGAGATCCTCCGTGGCCACGACGTGCGTGCCGGCTCTCGACTGCTCGAAACAGAACTGGTGATTCGAGATAGCGCCGCGCCGCCGCGCGTCCTCTAGACGACTTGAACGGTCATTGAGCCGCCGGTCGCCCTGGCTGCGCCACTTTGCGGCCAGTTTTGCTGAGCCGCTTCCAATTCCGGTCTGTCCTCACACACAAATCTGCTTTAACATAGCGAGCAGTTGTATTAAATGGTTTGATAATCAGTTGTGGCGAATAGAGATTACGTAAAGCGCGGCAGTAGCCGTAAGCCGACTAAAAAAGCCGCCCCGCGCCGCAAGAAACCGTGGCGCAGTGGTTTGTTGGCCATCGTCTTGGTCTCGGCGTTCGGTTATGGGTTGTATCTACTCAGTAGCGATCCTGAGCCGCCTGCGCCGGTGGTTCAACCCGCGAAGCCTACCCCGAAACCCAAAGCGAAAAGCAGCCAAACTCTCCCTCCTCCGCCAGAAGAGAAGTGGGATTATGTCGAGTCGTTGCCGAGTCGTGAAGTGGAAGTGAAAGCCAAAGAGTTGGTGGTGTCTGAGATTCCCTACATCATGCAGTGCGGCGCGTACAAAACCGCGCAGCAAGCTGAAGCGCGTAAGTTGGATATTGCTTTCCAAGGCATCAACAGCAAAATTCGCAAAAAAGAAGACAGCAGTTGGTATCGCGTGGTGCTTGGCCCATACAAATTTAAGCGTGACGCAGAGCGTGATAAGCACAAGTTACAGCGCGCCAAAATCGAGCCTTGTGCGATTTGGAAAGAAGCACAATAAACGCCGACGTCTAATGCGTTCAAAGTGAAAACATCGCCCCGGCTTCTTGTCGGGGCGATGTCTTTTCTACCCTTGAATTCTGTTTTTCATAGCCTCATATAAAGACTAACATCCAAATGAATAAAGTATGAGGCCCCACCGTGACTACCATTGTATCCGTACGTCGTAACAACAAAGTCGTCATTGCTGGTGATGGACAAGTATCACTGGGTAACACCGTGATGAAAGGCAACGCACGTAAAGTTCGCCGTTTGTACAACAACAAGGTACTTGCGGGATTTGCCGGTGGTACTGCCGACGCGTTTACCTTGTTCGAACGTTTTGAAAGTAAGTTGCAAATGCACCAAGGTCATTTGACCAAAGCGGCGGTTGAGCTGGCCAAAGATTGGCGCAGTGACCGTGCGCTGCGCAAGCTTGAAGCTTTGTTGGCCGTCGCTGATGAGACGGCATCGTTGATCATTACCGGTAATGGTGATGTGGTGCAGCCAGAAAACGATTTGATCGCGATTGGTTCTGGGGGCAACTTTGCGCAAGCGGCAGCGACGGCGCTGCTCGAAAACACCGAACTCGACGCCCGTGACATCGCGGAAAAGTCGCTCAAAATTGCTGGTGATATCTGTGTGTTCACCAACCATCACCACACTATCGAAGAACTAGAAATCCCGCACAGCGCTGCGAAGTAAAAAGCAAGATAGTGGTCACTATATTTAAGGAATTCAATTATGTCTGAAATGACTCCTCGCGAAATCGTCCACGAACTGAATCGCCACATCATTGGCCAAGAAAACGCAAAACGCTCTGTGGCGATCGCGCTCCGTAACCGCTGGCGTCGTATGCAGCTAGAAGAAGGCTTGCGCAGCGAAGTAACACCGAAGAACATTCTGATGATAGGGCCAACGGGTGTGGGTAAAACTGAAATTGCCCGTCGCTTAGCCAAGTTAGCCAATGCGCCCTTCATCAAAGTTGAAGCCACAAAGTTCACGGAAGTGGGCTACGTGGGCAAAGAGGTGGAGACCATCATTCGTGATTTGACCGATGTGGCGGTCAAAATGACGCACCAACAGGCGATGGAAAAAGTGAAGTTCCGCGCCGAGGAGCAAGCCGAGGAGCGCATTCTTGATGCGCTATTGCCGCCAGCACGCGATGCTTGGGGTCAGAATGAGCAGCAAGACGAGAGTTCGTCGAATACTCGTCAAGTGTTCCGCAAAAAACTCCGTGAAGGCAAACTTGACGACAAGGAGATTGAGATTGATGTCGCTGCGCCGCAAATGGGCGTCGAGATCATGGCGCCTCCTGGCATGGAGGAGATGACCAATCAGCTTCAAGGCATGTTCGCCAACTTAGCCGGTGATACTAAGAAGAAGCGTAAGTTGAAAATCAAAGATGCGTTCAAAGCGGTGACCGAAGAAGAAGCCGCGAAGCTGGTCAATCAAGAAGAGCTCAAAGAACAAGCGATCTTTAACGTCGAAAACAACGGCATCGTGTTTATCGATGAGATTGATAAAATCTGTAAGCGCGGCGAAAGCTCTGGCCCAGATGTATCTCGTGAAGGCGTACAGCGTGACTTACTGCCGTTGATTGAAGGCAGCACGGTCTCGACCAAACACGGTATGGTCAAAACCGATCATATTCTGTTTGTTGCATCGGGCGCTTTCCAAGTGGCGAAGCCATCGGATCTGATCCCAGAGCTACAAGGTCGTCTACCGATTCGTGTCGAGCTGGAGGCACTCTCTAGCCACGATTTTAAGCGCATCCTAACGGAGCCTAAAGCATCACTGACCGAGCAATACTGCGCGTTGATGAAAACCGAAGACGTTGACATTGAGTTCACCGAAGAGGGCATCACCCAGATTGCAGAAGCGGCATGGACGGTCAATGAAACCACCGAGAACATCGGTGCACGCCGTCTGCACACAGTGATGGAGCGCTTGATGGATGAAATCTCCTTTGAAGCGACCGACAAGGCAGGCTCTAAGTTGGTGATTGATGCGCAATACGTGAAAGCGCGCTTGGGTGAGTTTGTCGAAGACGAAGATCTCAGCCGCTTTATTCTGTAAGTGCGATAGACACTCGCAAACGAGGCACAAGATAAACAAAGCCCGCTCAGTTCATGAGCGGGCTTTCTATTTTTAATAGACGGAGGCTTAGATCATAAAGATAAAAATGACCGCCAACGCTGAGATAAGGGCTGCGAAGAAGTAGCAGGCAATTTTGCCGACGACACCCGCATGGATTTTAAGATCATGCATGCCGTGATGGACACGGTGCATGGCATGCCACATGGGTAGAGCCAGTGTGCCGATGATAAACAGCGCACCGATGATGCTGGTGGCAAACTCGGACACGCGCTCATAGCTCAATGCGTCTGCGCTGATGATGCCCAGCGGGGCCAACACACCTAAGACTAAGATAGTCACAGGGGTTAACATCGCGAACCAGGTGCCGCCAGCGCCAAATAGCCCCCACCATACTGGCTCATCACTGCGTTTAGGGGCTCTGTTAACGTTGAAATTTGAATTCATGATTACGGCTCCTTACACCACCACGAGGACGACGAGAGAGATAAACGCCACCGCTGCCCACTGAGTGAGAACGACGATCTTTTTATCAACGGGTTTGCCTTTTAAGCGAATCGGCATCACTTGCGGCATCATGCTAAAGAAGGTTTGGGCATGCAGTAAACTGCCAGCCAACGCCACAATGTTGATGGCGATGACCACTGGGTTTGCCATAAAGCCAAGCCAGCTTTGCCACGCTTCTGGGCCTTTGACCAGCGAACCCAATCCGATGGTGAGGAACAGAGTAAACAGCACCAAAGGCAACACCGTTGCTTCACGCAACATGTAGAAGCGGTAAAACGGATGATCTTTCCACCAGGTGCGTTTCACTTCACGAACGTAAGGTTTACGGTTACTCATCCTTATGCCTCCTCTTTTGCAGGTGTGCCGTCAGGCTTTAACATAGCAATCACGAAGTCCATCGAGGATTCGACTTTGCCTTGGTTCACCGCCGCCGCAGGATCCACGCTCTTCGGACACACTTCTGAGCAGTAGCCGACGAAGGTACAGCCCCATGCGCCATTGTCACCGTTGATCAGCGCCATGCGCTCGGCCTTACCGTTGTCGCGGCTGTCGAGGTTATAACGATGCGCCAAGGTGAGGGCCGCAGGGCCAATGAACTCAGGATTAAGACCAAACTGAGGGCAGGCGGCGTAACACAAACCACAGTTGATGCAGCCAGCAAATTGCTTGTATTTGGCCATTTGCTCAGGCGTCTGTAGGTTAGTGCCGTCTTCGGGTTTACGGTCGTTTCCTATGATGTAAGGCTTGATGGCTTCAAGACGCTCAATGAATGGCGTCATATCGACAATCAAATCTTTTTCGATAGGGAAGTTTGCCAACGGCTCGATTTTGACGCCATTTGGGTAGTCACGCAGAAAGCTCTTACACGCCAGTTTTGGCACACCATTGACCATGATGCCGCAAGAGCCACAAATCGCCATGCGGCAAGACCAGCGGTAAGAGAGCTCTTTGTCTAAGTTGTCTTTGACGTAACCAATCGCATCAAGGATGGACATGGTTTCATCAAACGGCACTTGGAAGGTTTCAAAGTGCGGTTCGTTGTCGGTTTCTGGGTCATAACGCAGAATGTCGACTTTTTGAATGCGGTTGGCTGACATTAGGCTTTCTCCTCTGCGTTTTTCTCGGCGGCTTCTTGTGCGGCGGCTTTTTCAGCGGCTTCACCGTAGAGGCGTGCTTTCGGCTGTGACTTGGTGATGGTGACATCACTGTAGTCGATGCTTGGCGCTGCATCCGCTTGATAGAAGGCGAGGGAGTGCTTAAGGAAGTTCACGTCATCGCGCTCTGTGCAGCCATCATCAAGACGCTGGTGGGCACCGCGAGACTCTTTACGCAAAATCGCCGAATGTACCATGGCTTCCGCCACTTCAAGGCCGTACCCCACTTCGATGGCGTAGAGCAGATCGGTGTTGAACACCTTACCTTTGTCCTTGATGCCAATACGCTTGTAGCGCTGTTTGAGCTCGGTGATTTTATCTATGGTTGCTTGCATTAGATCTTCTTGACGATAGATGCCGCAGCCCGCTTCCATGGTGTGGCCCATTTCCGTGCGAATATCTGCCCAGTTTTCGTCACCCTCTTGATTCATTAGGGCTTGAATACGGGCTTCCACCTCTTTGATTTGCGCGTCAATCGCGGCGTCATTCCAACCTTTGAACTCGGCGGCGCGCTGCACAGCTTGCTCGCCCGCCACGCGGCCAAACACAACAAACTCAGCCAGGGAGTTTGAACCTAAGCGGTTTGCGCCATGCAGACCAACAGACGCACACTCACCGACCGCAAATAGGCCTTTGATGCGTGTTTCACACTGGCCATTGGTTTCAATCCCGCCCATGGTGTAGTGAACCGTTGGACGAATTGGGATGGGCTCTTTGGCTGGGTCGACGTTAACGTAGGCTTTGGCCAGTTCACAGATGAACGGCAAGCGCTCTTGAAGGTACTCTTCACCGAGGTGGCGCAAATCAAGGTGGACCACATCGCCGAGTGGGTGCTTGATGGTGTTGCCTTTTTGCTGCTCATGCCAGAACGCTTGGGATACTTTGTCGCGTGGCCCGAGTTCCATGTATTTGTTCTTCGGCTGACCCACCGGTGTCTCTGGTCCCATGCCGTAATCTTGCAGGTAGCGGTAACCGTTTTTATTGACGATGATCCCGCCTTCACCACGACAACCTTCGGTCATGAGGATACCGGTACCAGGTAGACCGGTTGGGTGGTATTGCACGAACTCCATATCACGCAGTGGCACACCATGACGATACGCCATCGCCATGCCATCGCCTGTCACGATACCGCCGTTGGTATTACAGTGATACACACGACCCGCACCGCCCGTGGCCAGTACCACAGATTTGGCTTTGATGGTGACCAGTTCCCCTTCCGACATATGAATGGCAATCAGACCTTGCACTTCACCGTCATCCACCAACAAGTCAACGACAAAATACTCATCAAAACGGTTGATGTTGTTGTATTTCATCGAGGTTTGGAACAGGGTGTGCAGCATGTGGAAGCCAGTTTTATCCGCTGCAAACCAGGTTCGCTCGACCTTCATACCGCCAAAACGGCGCACGTTGACTTCGCCGTTTTCTTTCCGACTCCACGGGCAACCCCATTGCTCCATCTGGATCATTTCGCGCGTGGCGTTTTCAACAAAGTATTCAACGACATCCTGTTCACAAAGCCAGTCACCCCCACCCACGGTATCGTTGAAGTGGTTGTCTAGGCTGTCCTCATCCTTGATAACTGCGGCTGATCCACCTTCTGCAGCAACCGTGTGGGAACGCATAGGATAGACTTTTGAAATCAAAGCGATGTTTAAATCGGGATTTGCTTCAGCTGCTGCAATAGCAGTTCTCAGACCAGCGCCGCCGGCGCCGATGACTGCGATATCTGTGGTAATGGTTTGCACAGTTATCCTCCAGTGTGAAAGTGCGGATGATTCCGCTTGTTATTGTTGCTTTGGGAAGCCCCCAAAAGTGGTAGGGGTAGTGTAGAAGAGCCTCTCTAGGGAAAAATTGATGTATTTAGGTTTTTGCTCCGGTAGTGCACATAAGGGCATAAAAAATCTAGGATATGTGATAGTTATCACGGCGACTTAGGGATGGGGATGACTGGGCTATCAATGAGGGCGGCGATAACCTGCTTAACCCTTGTTGGGCTTTGTGATACGTTGCGCAGCAAATCACTTCAAGAGAATAGAGCTTTGAACTGGCAACCGACCGCATCGATCGCAGCGCTGAAACAGCGTGCTCACGTATTACAAACCCTACGCACATTTTTCGCTGACCGAGGCGTCATGGAGGTGGATACTCCGGCGATGAGTCAAGCGACGGTGACAGACATTCACTTGCACACCTTTCAAACTCAGTTTGTAGGCCCCGGATATGCCGATGGGCAAGCGCTCTATTTAATGACCAGTCCTGAGTTTCACATGAAACGCTTATTGGCTGCGGGTAGTGGTTCGATTTATCAGATCAACAAGGCATTTCGTAACGAAGAGAGCGGCCGCTACCACAATCCGGAGTTCACCATGTTGGAGTGGTACCGGGTGGGTTTTGACCATCATCAACTGATGGATGAAATGGACGACTTGTTGCAGCAGGTCCTAAACGTGGCACCGGCCGAGCGAATGAGCTACCAAGACGCCTTCTTGCAAGTGCTTGGTGTGTGTCCGTTAGGCGCGAGCATGGAAGAGCTCAAAGTCGCCGCTGCCACCTTGGGGCTGGCGGATATTGCTCAGCCAGAGCAAGACAGAGATACGCTGTTGCAACTGCTATTTAGTGTCGGCGTGGAAGCCAAGATTGGTCAGACTCGTCCTGCCTTTGTGTACGACTTCCCAGCGACGCAAGCGGCGCTCGCGAAAATTAATCCGACCGATGATCGGGTTGCGGATCGTTTTGAAGTCTATTTTCGTGGCATAGAGCTGGCGAACGGATTCCACGAATTGGATAACCCCAAAGAGCAACAAGCGCGTTTTGAGCAAGACAACCAGAAACGCCAGCAGATGGGCTTGCCGGTTCAGCCGATGGACGGCCATTTAATCGCAGCGCTAGAGGCGGGTTTGCCTGAGTGTGCAGGGGTGGCGCTAGGGGTGGATCGTTTGATCATGCTGGCACTGGGCTTTGAGCATATCGAACAGGTTATTGCCTTCCCCGTGACCCGCGCATAGGGCAAGGGTCACGCAGTATAGCGTGGTGATGAAGAGGCGTCTTTGTCGAGAAATGTGCAACAGATTCTTATTCTGAGCGCTTTTGACTCGCGCCGTCTCATCATCCTCGTTATACTCCCAAGCTGAATTTTAGTCGGGGGCTGTCCATCCGTTGTACAGTTCCAAAATCGAAGAGCACAGGACATGCAAGAGTACATCGCATTTTTTCAACAGAACATGATTCTCTCTTTGGTATGGGCGGGTCTATTGGTTGCCCTTATCATGAACATCGTGAAATCCACTACCGCGGCCTACAAAGAGATCACGGCAGCGCAAACGACTCAATTAATGAACCGTGAAAACGGTGTGGTGGTTGATATCCGCACAAAAGATGAGTTCCGCAAAGGTCACATCACGGATGCAGTTCACATTTTGCCATCAGACATCAAAGCGGGCAGCTTTGGCGCTCTTGAAAACCACAAATCCGACCCAATCATCGTAGTATGCAAAACCGGTCAGACGGCGCAAGAAAGCGCGAATCTTCTAGCAAAAGCGGGCTTTGAGAACGTGAATCTTCTCAAAAACGGTTTGATTGCTTGGAGTGAAGCGAACCTACCTCTGGTTAAAGGCAAAAAGTAATTCATTGAGCGCTGATTGAAAAATCGGCGTTTATTCAAGAGAGATGTGAACAGAGCCACGATTTAACGTGGAAATCGAGTCAGTGTCATATCTCTCGGTTAGTCTCTTGGCAGACTATTTTCTATGAAAGGATTTGAACCATGGCTGAAGCAGCACCGCAACAAGAAGCTCAAAACTTCGCAATTCAACGTATCTTCCTAAAAGACGTATCATTTGAAGCACCGAACTCACCAACCATGTTCCAAAAAGAGTGGAACCCAGATGTTAAACTGGATCTAGACACGCAAAGCCGTGAGCTAGGTGAAGGTGTTTACGAAGTCGTGCTTCGTCTTACCGTGACAGTGAAGAACGCAGACGACACTGCATTTCTTTGTGAAGTTCAGCAAGGTGGTATCTTCACGGCTGAGAAAATGGAAGCGGGTCAATTGGCGCACTGCCTAGGCGCATTCTGCCCGAACATCCTTTTCCCTTACGCGCGTGAAACCATCTCAAGCTTGGTGGTGAAAGGCACGTTCCCACAATTGAACCTAGCGCCAGTGAACTTTGATGCGCTGTTCATGAATTACCTTCAGCAACAAGCTCAGCAAGGTGAGGGTGAAGCTCAGGCGTAATCTTCGCTCTGACGCAACCTTAGCGAAATGCACAGAGCATCTCATCACGATGCGCTGTGCATTTTTTGTTTGAGAATCTTGTGTTCAGCGGTTGGCAAAACGAACGCTGACCACTAGATTCTAGTCACGCAGCAGGACAACTAGGCGGAACCATGACAGACACACAATCCCAAAATGCGTATGGTCGTTCAATCTCTATGACCGTACTCGGCGCAGGCTCATACGGCACGTCGCTGGCCATTTCGTTGGCACGTAACGGTGCCAATGTGGTGCTATGGGGGCACGAGCCTGAGCACATGGCGCGTCTTGAAGCCGCACGCGCCAACGAAGAATTTTTACCCGGCATCGCTTTTCCAGACAGCTTGATCATTGAGACGGACTTAGAAAAAGCCGTCAGTGCCAGTCGAGATCTCCTTGTGGTGGTGCCAAGCCACGTATTTGGTCTGGTGTTGAACAGTGTTAAGCCCTATTTGCGCTCAGACACTCGCATTTGCTGGGCGACCAAAGGGCTGGAGCCTGAAACCGGTCGATTACTGAAAGATGTCGCCCACGATGTGATTGGCGATCAATACTCCCTAGCCGTGCTCTCTGGTCCTACCTTTGCAAAAGAGCTCGCGATGGGGATGCCGACGGCGATTTCTGTGGCTTCGCCAGATGCCGAGTTTGTGAAAGATCTGCAAGAGAAAATCCATTGCAGCAAAACCTTCCGAGTCTATGCCAACAGTGACTTTATCGGTATGCAGCTTGGCGGCGCGGTGAAAAACGTCATTGCGATTGGCGCAGGCATGTCCGACGGCATCGGTTTTGGTGCCAATGCGCGAACCGCACTGATTACCCGTGGCTTAGCAGAGATGAGCCGATTGGGCGCGGCGCTAGGTGCGCAAGCCGAGACCTTTATGGGCATGGCGGGTTTAGGCGATCTGGTGTTGACCTGTACGGACAACCAGTCGCGCAATCGCCGTTTTGGATTGGCACTGGGTCAAGGCAAAGATGTCGACACAGCGCAGCAAGAGATTGGCCAAGTGGTTGAGGGTTATCGCAACACCAAAGAGGTGTTCCTACTTGCTGAGCGTGTCGGTGTCGAGATGCCGATTGTTGACCAAATTTATCAAGTATTGTATCAAGGGAAGGACGCACGCCTAGCCGCGCAAGATTTGCTAGCGCGTGATAAGAAAGCCGAAGCATAAGCGTCATGAGGTGACTCATAAGGCGCACACCTTACTCATGTAAGGGCAGGGAGAATTAGGGACGAGCAAGTAACATGAAACATTGTGAGAAACAGAAAGTCTGGCAGACCATTGTTCGAGAAGCGCGTGAGCTCTCTGAGCAAGAGCCGATGCTCGCCAGCTTCTATCATGCGACCATCATTAAGCATGACAGTTTAGCGGCGGCGCTGAGTTATATTTTGGCCAACAAACTCAATACGGCTTCAATGCCTGCCATGGCGGTGCGAGAGGTGGTTGAGGAAGCCTTTAACTCCGATCCCAATATTACCGCCGCGGCGGCCTGTGACATCTGTGCGACGGTCAACCGTGACCCTGCAGTCTCTATGTACTCCATGCCGCTGCTGTACTTAAAGGGTTATCACGCCCTGCAAGGCTACCGCGTTGCCAACTGGCTTTGGAAGCAAGGGCGCATGGCGCTCGCCACCTATTTGCAAAACCAAATCTCTGTTGCGTGTCAGGTCGATATTCACCCAGCAGCGAGAATCGGTCGCGGCATCATGCTCGACCATGCGACCGGTATCGTCATCGGTGAGACAGCGGTGGTCGAAGATGATGTCTCCATTTTGCAAGACGTCACCTTGGGTGGTACCGGTAAAGAGTGCGGCGATCGTCACCCGAAAATTCGTGAAGGTGTGATGATTGGCGCTGGGGCGAAAATTTTGGGTAATATTGAAGTGGGAGAAGGGGCGAAGATTGGTTCGTGTTCCGTTGTCCTTCAGCCTGTGCCGCCACACACAACGGTTGCGGGTGTGCCAGCTAAAATTGTCGGTCGACCGAAAACCGATAAGCCCTCTTTGGATATGGACCAACAGTTCAATGGTAAGTCACAAAGCTTCATTGGTGGTGATGGGATCTAAGCCGTTAGCGCTTTGATGTTATGTTTACCACGATGCTATGTTTGCCACTTAGCCGAGAAAAGAAAAAAGTCAGCATCACGCTGACTTTTTTGTCTCTTTCAACCTAATACGGTTAGGTCAGGGCTATTACGCCATATCGTTCAACTCAGCGAGCACTTCTTCTGCCCAATCAATCCAAGTTTGACGAATCAGAAGATTACGACGCAGCGTGAGACGCTCTAGACGTTGCTGCTTGTCTAGGGTCGCAGGCGTTGAGTAGTAACCGCTCTCGATTTCTTGGTAGTGTGCGACTAGCTTGCGTGACTCATCGATAAGCTCAGCGAGCTGAGTGCGAAACGGTGCAGAGGGTTGGATAGCACACGCCATCAACTTTGCACAGAACTCATCACGTACCGTAGGATGCGCGGTCGGTTGATCAAACCACTCACCCAGTGCAGTACGGCCGGCATCGGTAATGGAGTAAACTTTACGATCGGGTTTGCCTTCTTGAGGCTCGAGAACACAGGTCACAAGATTGTTTTGCGCCATCTTGTTCAGTTCGCGGTAGACTTGCTGGTGGCTTGCTTTCCAAAAGTAGCCGATAGTGGCAGAAAATTCTTTGGTAATATCGTAGCCCGTCGCATCACGAGTGCTCAGGACAGTTAAAATAACGTGTGGTAATGACATGTCTTCAATCCAAATGGTCAATAAACTTCAAAATACAACCGCTTAATCTTGTGTGTGCTTCTTTGGCACGAATTCTTTTGTCAAGCGGCGCCAACAATGTGTTGGCCATGTCACCTTAAAAAGCCATCTATCACCTAGGTCGATATACTATCGATACGCAAGCTGGTGTTGTTATAGTCACTTGCGATGGCTGAGTAGTATATCTAAATAATAAGCATAAAGTAGAATAGAAGGACAATGTTGCCTAAAAAACTGATAAAAGACTCAGTAGATTTTTACCTGTAGTTTTTTATTTTTAATATTGAGTTATTTTGTCCTGATTTAGAAACATTATGCCTGAAAAATTGTATTCTTGGTATTCCATACAATATTTGGCGCAGTGTTGTGGCTCATCTTCCTCGTTAGTATTTGTTTTATAATAAAAAAGGCCGATAGATGACTATCGGCCTTTTAGGTTTAATGGGGCGGTGTGCGCCCAAATTTTGTGCGCTAGGCTTAGCCGGTGTTACGCATACCTGCCGCAATACCTGCGATGGTGAGCATTAAGGCTTCTTCAAGCTCTTCCGATGGCTCGTCAGTTTGACGCGTACGATAGAGCAGCTCTGCTTGCAGCATGTTCAATGGCTCAACATAGATATTGCGCAGGCGAATGGACTCTTGTCCCCACGGGTCGCTCTGCATCAAGTTCTCGTTGTTTTCGACATTCAGTACGGTTTTGATGTCTTTTTGTAGCTGTGCACGTAGGCGATCGCCGAGAGGCAGCAGCTCAGGATCTGCCAAGCGTTCATCGTAGTAGCGAGAAATGTCGATATTACACTTGCTGTAGACCATTTCGAGCATTCCGAGACGGGTTGAGAAGAATGGCCATTCACGACACATCTCTTCTAGTAGCGCTTGGTGCCCTTTGTCGACGGAGTATTGAATTGCTTCACCTGCGCCTAGCCATGCTGGTAGTACGAGACGGTTTTGGCTCCAAGAGAAAATCCAAGGAATCGCACGTAGGCTCTCTACACCGCCGTTCGGGTTACGCTTAGCTGGGCGAGAGCCCAGTGGTAGTTTACCAAGCTCCAGCTCTGGCGTTGCTTGACGAAAGTAAGGCACGAAGTCTGGTTCGCCGCGCACAATGCCACGATAGGCTTCACAGCTCACTTCAGACAGCACGTTCATCAGATCGCGCCACTCTTGTTTCGGCTCTGGTGGTGGCAGCAGGTTTGCCTCGAGAATTGCACTTGCGTAGAGGTTGAAACTGTTGACCGCCACTTCAGGTAAACCGAGTTTAAAGCGAATCATCTCACCTTGCTCTGTTACGCGTAGGCCGCCTTTCAAGCTCTTTGGTGGCTGAGACAGCAGCGCTGCATGTGCAGGTGCACCGCCACGGCCAATCGTGCCGCCGCGACCGTGGAAGAGGGTCAACTCTACGCCTTCCTCTTCAGCCACTTTGACCAAGGACTCCATTGCGTGGTACTGGGCCCAACCGGCCGACATGACGCCAGCGTCTTTGGCGGAATCTGAGTAGCCGATCATCACCATTTGGTGGTTTTGAATGAATCCGCGGTACAAGTCGATGCTCATCAGCTGTTTGATGACCGCTTCGGCGTTATTGAGGTCGTCGAGCGTTTCAAACAGCGGGCAAACATCCATACGGTACGGACAGCCCGACTCTTGCAGCAGCAAGTGCACCGCGAGAACATCAGAGGCGGTACGTGCCATAGAAATTACGTATGCG
Organism: Vibrio sp. R10-SG-ISO4; assembly: GCF_059834135.1. Classification (NCBI taxonomy): domain Bacteria; kingdom Pseudomonadati; phylum Pseudomonadota; class Gammaproteobacteria; order Vibrionales; family Vibrionaceae; genus Vibrio; species Vibrio sp. R10-SG-ISO4. Next base: position 182,108 of record NZ_JCBDHJ010000001.1, on the reverse strand, counting down.
CCAAATGCTTCGCGAGGCTGAGCGGCAATGATCTTACAGGTGTCGAGTACCTCTTTGACAGGTTCAGAGGGTTCCCAATCGCGTGGCAGAAGTGGGCGCTTGGACGCCAGCTCATTGGTCAGGAACGCAATCTTATCTTGCTCACTCCATTGGTCGTAATCGCCAATGCCCAGGTAGCGCGTTAGCTCTGACAGGACATCCGAATGACGGGTACTCTCTTGACGAATATCCAAACGTACCAAGTGCACGCCGAAGGCTTTGATGCGGCGTAAGGTGTCGAGCAGTGAACCATCTGCAATCTTGCCCATGCCACACTCATGCAGTGACTGGTAGCAAGCGTAGAGGGGATCCCACAGCTGTGCGATGCGTTGCAGTGGCGCTTTGACTGCCAGTTTCTGACCATGGATCTTAGCATCAAGGATGTCTTTGGTGTCGGTCAGCAGTTCACGCAGCTCTTTGAGCACGGCACGGTAAGGTTCGTGCTCATCCTCGCCAGCGAGTGCTCTCACCGCGTCGTTGCAGCGCGTCATGGACAATTCACTGACCAGCTCGTTGACATCGCTGAGATAGAGATCCGCGGCTTTCCAGCGAGAAAGCAACATGACTTCACGGGTGATGGTGTGGGTGACAAACGGGTTGCCGTCGCGATCGCCACCCATCCAAGATGAAAAATGAACAGGGCGAGCATCGATAGGCAGCCCTTCACCAAGGTAATCGGTGAGTTTGTCGTCAAGCTCGCGCAAGAAGTCAGGCACGGCTTCCCACAGTGAGTTTTCAACCACAGCAAAGCCCCATTTCGCTTCATCGAGCGGAGTTGGGCGCTGCTTACGAATGGTGTCAGAATGCCAGCTTTGGGCAATCAGCTGCTCAAGGCGGCGTTCGGTCTTTTGGCGCTCTTTGGCGGACAGATCGCCAAGCTCAAGCTTGGACAAGCATTTGTTGATTTTAACCAGCTTGTTGATCATGGTGCGACGGGTGATTTCTGTCGGGTGCGCCGTGAGCACCAATTCGATGTTCAAATCGCGCACAGCCTGAGCAGTATCTAGCTTGCTGATCTCATTATTGCTCAGTTTGGCAAACAAACTGTTGATGGCGTCCGGTTCACACACGTGCTCATCACAATGGCGTGAAATCGTATGGTACTGCTCCGCCATGTTGGTGAGGTTGAGGAACTGGTTGAACGCGTGCGCAACGGGAGTTAACTGCTCGTTTGGCAGGTTTTTGATCTCTTCAATCAAGCTCTCGCGGTCTTCTTTGTTGCCTGCGAGGGCAGATTTAGAAAGCTTACGAATTGTTTCTACTTTATCGAGCAGTGCTTCACCATGAGCATCCTTAATGGTGTTGCCGAGCAAGTGCCCGAGCATGCTTACGTTGCTTCGAAGAGCAGAGTATTTCTCATTCATTGTCGTCCTGCCTTGTAAAAAAATTACATCCATTGTTCTTTTGATAAGCCAACAATCTAGCGAAAAATGTCGCTTAGAGTCAATTATCACATGCAAAGTTTGCAAATATTATGCAATCGATATCAATGGGCAAAAAGCATCCAACCCCAGAGAAAATGGGTGAAATTTTATTACATTTGAAGTGGCTAACGACGAAAGATCGCTCTGCTCGAGAGGAAAGTCACCGAGCAGAGCGATGTGTCTGTTTTTAGAAACAGTATTTGTACATGGCTTTTGACAGTACATCGATGGTCGGATCGATAAAATCGAAGGCGAGGAACTCATCGGGCTGGTGGGCTTGGTCAATCGAGCCGGGGCCAAGCACCAAGGTCGGACATAACTGCTGCAAAAACGGCGCTTCGGTGCAGTAGTTGACCGTTTCAGCGTCCATGCCACAAATGGACTCCATACCACCAATAAACGGGTGATCATGTTGACACTCATAACCCGGGATCGGCTCATGCAGCGGCGTGATTTCAATTCGGCCGGGCCATTTGGCTTCGACGTCTTTCAGTGCGCCGCGCAGCATGTTGTCGAGGCCATCCAAACTGATACCGGGCAGCGGTCTCACGTCATAATGCAGTTCGCAGCAGCCACAGATGCGATTGGCGCTGTCGCCGCCGTGGATGTGACCCAGATTGAGAGTCGGGCTCGGAATCGCAAACCCTGGGTGATGATACTCTTTGATCAGTTTGTCGCGCAGTTGCATCAGCGCGTACAACACTTCATGCATGATTTCGATGGCGTTGACACCAAGCGCAGGGTCGGAAGAGTGGCCCGATTTACCGGTCACGCGCACGGCATTGGCGACGTGCCCTTTGTGGCCACGAATAGGCACTAAACTGGTTGGCTCGCCGATGATGCAGTAGTCCGGTTTAAATGGGGCGTGTTCAGTGAAATGACGAGCGCCGAGCATGGTCGTCTCTTCATCACATGTGGCTAAGATGTAGAGCGGTTTGCTTTGTTTGCTCCAGTCGACCTTTTTTACCGCTTCAATAATAAAGGCAAAAAAGCCTTTCATATCGGCTGTACCTAAACCGTAGAAACGGTTGTTGTCTTCTGTTAGGGCGTGAGGGTTGTAGTTCCAGCGTCCTTCATCAAATGGCACCGTATCGCTGTGTCCGGCCAGCAATAAGCCGCCTTCTCCTGAGCCTTTCTTTGCCATCAGGTTGAACTTGCCCGGTTCGACTTGCGTGGCTTCGACCTGAAAGCCGATGTCTTTGAGCCAGTCTGCGAGCTTTTCAATGACTTGCTGATTGCCTTCATCCCAGCGTGGGTCAGTCGAGCTGATGGATGAGGTAGAAATAAGGCCGCGGTAGACCTCTATAAAGCTAGGTAATTGCATATTTAGTTCGCATTCCCTGTTGACATAATTCTATTAAGAAGGTAAAACACATAATAAATCACTTTTAATGAATAAAAAACCGTTAAAAGCTAAAGTTTGTAAATTTATAGTCACTCTTTGGGTGGCGTTTTTAACCCAATTATGGATGTCGAGATGCTAAAAACCACAATCATCGGTGCCAGCGGCTACACAGGTGCAGAATTGGCGCTCATGGTGCAAAAACACCCAGAGCTTACGCTAGCAGGTTTATATGTGTCCGCCAATAGCGTCGATGCAGGTAAGAGCATTGCGACACTGCACCCCAAGTTACAAGGTTTAGTGACCGAGCCAGTGCAGCCGCTCGTTGACGTGGCAAAGGTTGGCAAAGAGAGCGACGTGGTTTTTCTTGCGACTGCCCATGAAGTCAGCCACGATTTAGCCGCGCCATTGCTTGAGCAAGGCTGCCAGGTGTTTGATCTCTCGGGCGCTTTTCGGGTCAAAAAAGAGGGCTTCTACAGTGAGTTCTATGGTTTTGAGCACCAGTTCGAACAGCTGCTAGAAAATGCCACCTATGGTCTTGCCGAGTGGAATGAGCCAGGCATTAAACAGAGCCAGCTTATTGCGGTGCCGGGTTGTTATCCCACTGCGTCACAACTTGCCATCAAGCCACTATTGCAATCTGGGTTAGTTGATACAACTCAGTGGCCAGTCATCAATGCGACAAGTGGTGTGTCGGGCGCGGGGCGCAAAGCCTCACTGACGAGCAGCTTTTGTGAAGTGAGTCTTCAGCCTTATGGCGTGTTTACTCACCGCCACCAACCGGAAATTGCCACTCATCTGGGTTGTGATGTGATCTTCACCCCTCATCTGGGCAATTTTAAACGTGGGATTCTGGCGACCATCACTATGAAGCTAGCGTCTGGTGTGACGGCTGAGCAAGTAGCACAAGCGTTTACTAACGCCTATCAGAACAAACCGGCTGTTCGTCTGCACACGACGACGCTGCCTTCGATTCAGAACGTCGAAAACACACCTTTCTGCGATATTGGCTGGAAGGTTCAGGGTGAGCACATCATTGTCGTATCGGCGATTGATAACTTGCTCAAAGGCGCATCGAGTCAAGCGATGCAATGTTTAAACATCCACTACGGATATCCCGAGTTAACTGCCCTTGTGTAGTCTCAATCGTTAAGGTTGAAACTGAGTCATCAAGCGGTAGAGGTAAGAGTAATGACAGAGAACAATCAAACGCCATTAGTGATCAAATTAGGCGGTGCGGCACTTTCTTGCACCGAGACGCTCAGCCAAGTGTTTGGCGCCATCGCTAATTACCAAACTCAGGCGCAGCGACGAATTGTGATCGTCCACGGCGGCGGATACTTAGTGGACGATCTTATGGCCAAGCTCAATCTTGAAACGGTCAAAAAACAGGGTCTACGTGTGACGCCTTATGACCAAATTCCTGTCATTGCGGGTGCATTGGCTGGTACGGCCAACAAGCTACTGCAAGGGCAAGCGATTAAAGATGGCCTGAATGCAGTAGGGCTGAGCTTAGCCGATGGCGGTTTGTGTCAGGTTCAAGAGTTGGATCCGGAACTTGGCGCGGTAGGCAAAGCATCACCTGGCGATTCTACCGTGTTGCAAGCGATTTTGGCGACGGGCGCACTGCCGATCATCAGCTCGATTGGCTTGGCGCAAGACGGCCAGTTGATGAACGTGAATGCCGACCAAGCGGCGGTCGCAGTGGCTGGCGCACTGGATGCAGAATTGGTGTTGTTGTCGGATGTGAGTGGTGTACTGGATGGTAAAGGCCACCTCATCAAAAGCTTAGATGAAGAGAAAGCACAAAGCCTGATCAAAGGCCAAGTGATCACCGATGGCATGATTGTCAAAGTCAACGCAGCGTTGGAAGCGGCGAATGACTTAGGTCGTCCGATTGAAGTAGCGACATGGCGCTACCCAGAAAAGCTCGTTGAGCTGTTCGCAGGGCAAAGCATCGGCACTCAGTTTTTACCTAAGCCATAAACACAAAGAGATTCGTGCAGTGACTTGTGGTCACTGCCAAACAAACACAGGGTGTCCGCTTGACTTGATGCAGGGCACCAAAGCAGATTAATCACCCAGCGCTAGGGCCATACGCCGCGCTGGATGTTGGAGAGAATAAAATGAGCAAAGTACAAGTAAACAAAGTCGTCGTCGCCTACTCTGGTGGTCTTGATACCTCAGTGATCATCCCGTGGCTAAAAGAGAACTACGACTGTGAAGTAGTCGCGTTTGTCGCTGATGTCGGCCAAGGTGAAGAAGAGTTGGTTGGCATCGAAGAAAAAGCGAAAGCATCCGGTGCGTCTGAGTGTTACGTGGTCGATCTCAAAGAAGAGATGGTGGCAGAGTACATCTACCCAACGCTGAAAACCGGCGCATACTACGAAGGCAAGTACTTGCTCGGCACCTCAATGGCTCGTCCTATCATTGCCAAAGCGCAAGTTGAGATTGCACGTAAAGTCGGTGCAGATGCCTTGTGTCACGGCTGTACCGGTAAAGGTAACGACCAAGTGCGTTTCGAAGGCGCGTTTGCTGCGCTCGCCCCTGACTTGCAAGTGATTGCGCCGTGGCGTGAGTGGGACTTGGTCAGCCGTGAAGAGTGTCTGGATTACCTAGCTGAGCGCAACATCCCTTGTAGTGCGTCGCTGACTAAAATCTACTCGCGTGATGCTAACGCTTGGCACATCTCAACCGAAGGTGGTGTGCTAGAAGATACTTGGAATGCACCAAACGAAGATTGCTGGGTATGGACCGTTGACCCTGAGCAAGCGCCTAACGAAGCGGAATACGTCACCCTCAAAGTAGAAAAGGGCGAAGTGGTGGCGGTTGATGGTGAAACTATGACGCCATACAACGCACTGGTTTACCTCAATGAAAAAGGTGCGAAGCACGGTGTGGGTCGTATCGACATCGTTGAGAACCGTTTGGTCGGCATGAAGTCTCGCGGCTGCTACGAAACTCCGGGAGGCACCATCATGATGGAAGCGCTGCGCGCGGTTGAGCAACTGGTGTTGGATAAAGCGTCATTTGAGTTCCGCGAAGAGCTGGGCCTAAAAGCGTCACACCTTGTGTACGATGGTCGCTGGTTCACACCACTGTGTAAGTCTATCCTAGCGGCGTCTGAAGAGTTGGCGCAGGATGTCAATGGCGAGGTGGTTGTGAAGCTGTACAAAGGTCAAGCAACGGTAACGCAGAAGCGTTCGGACAACAGCCTCTACAGCGAAGAGTTTGCGACCTTTGGCGAAGATGAAGTGTACGACCAAAGCCACGCAGGCGGATTCATTCGTCTCTACTCACTATCGAGCCGTATCCGCGCTTTGAACAGTCAGAAAAAATCGTAATCGATCTTCCTGAACTGTCTTGTTATCTTACTCAAGCCCATCTGAAAAGATGGGCTTGTTTCGTTACAGGCGACAGAAAACAGCCATGAATAAATATGTAAAAATAATGAATTAATACTTTATTTTTGTCTGAATTTGCCGTAACGTTGACCCATCAAAAAAATACTGAATTCCATTCAGAGATTGTTTTAGCAAACGCGCTGTCAAACGCACAGTGAGCACTGGTAATCAGGAGAAACGCAATGGCATTATGGGGCGGAAGATTTACCCAAGCAGCAGATACAAGATTCAAAGAATTCAACGATTCATTGCGTTTTGATTACCGATTGGCAGAGCAAGATATCGTCGGCTCTATCGCGTGGTCGAAAGCGCTGCTTTCTGTCAATGTGTTGAGTGAAGAAGAGCAGCAGAAATTAGAGCTGGCGTTAAACGAGCTTAAGCTTGAAGTGATGGAAGACCCGCACCAGATCTTGCGTTCAGATGCGGAAGATATCCACTCTTGGGTAGAGCAGCAGCTGATCAGCAAAGTCGGCGATCTGGGTAAAAAACTGCACACGGGCCGTTCACGTAACGACCAAGTCGCCACTGACCTCAAACTTTGGTGTCGTCAGCAAGGCCAGCAACTGCTAATGGCGCTGGATCGCCTGCAAGCGCAAATGGTCTCTGTCGCCAAGCAACATCAAGCCACGGTATTACCGGGTTACACGCACTTACAACGCGCGCAGCCTGTTACGTTTGCCCACTGGTGTTTAGCCTACGTGGAGATGTTTGAGCGCGACTACTCACGTCTGCATGATGCGATTGAACGTCTTGATACTTGCCCGCTGGGCTCCGGTGCGTTGGCGGGAACGGCTTACCCGATTGATCGTGAAGTGTTGGCGCATAACTTGGGCTTTCGTCGTGCCACGCGTAACTCCCTCGACTCAGTGTCTGACCGTGATCATGTAATGGAGCTGATGTCTGTCGCTTCTATTTCCATGCTGCACTTGTCGCGTCTGGCAGAAGATATGATTTTCTACAACTCAGGTGAATCCAATTTCATTGAGTTGGCTGATACCGTCACCTCTGGCTCATCTTTGATGCCGCAGAAGAAAAACCCTGATGCACTCGAGTTGATTCGTGGCAAAACAGGTCGCGTCTATGGCTCGCTAGCCGGGATGATGATGACCGTCAAAGCCTTGCCTCTGGCTTACAACAAAGACATGCAAGAAGACAAAGAAGGTCTGTTTGATGCACTCGACACCTGGAACGATTGCATGGAAATGGCCGCACTCTGTTTTGATGGCATCAAAGTCAATGGTGAGCGTACCTTGGAAGCGGCGAAGCAAGGTTACGCAAACGCCACCGAATTGGCTGACTACTTGGTCGCCAAGGGCATTCCATTCCGTGAAGCGCACCACATTGTTGGCGTTGCTGTGGTGGGCGCGATTGAGAAAGGCTGCGCCCTTGAAGAGCTATCATTAGACGAGCTCAAAGCCTTCTCTGCGGTGATTGAGAACGATGTGTATGACATTCTCACCATCGAATCGTGTCTAGAGAAACGTAGTGCGCTTGGCGGTGTGTCACCGAAGCAAGTAGCGTACGCCGTTGAGCAGGCGGAAGGCCGTTTGATCAAGCGCGACAACAACACCGTTAATGTGCGACCTGCACGTTTGACCGACATTGAAGCGCTGGAAGGCATGGTCACCTACTGGGCGAACATGGGTGAGAACTTACCGCGTTCACGTAATGAACTGGTGAGAGACATCGGCTCGTTCGCGGTGGCGGAACATCATGGAGAAGTGACTGGCTGCGCCTCACTCTACGTCTACGATTCTGGTTTGGCCGAAATTCGCTCATTAGGGGTAGAAGCAGGCTGGCAAGGTCAGGGACAGGGCAGTGCGATTGTTCAGTACCTGGTAGAGAAAGCGCGCCAAATGGCGATCAAGAAAGTCTTTGTGCTGACGCGCACCCCAGAGTTCTTCATGAAGCAGAGCTTCTTGCCGACCTCGAAATCACTGTTACCAGAGAAAGTGCTCAAAGATTGCGAGCAGTGCCCGCGTCAACATGCCTGTGATGAGGTCGCTCTAGAGGTGAATTTAGTCGAGCAGCCGATTGCCCGCGTCAACGTTGCGTAACTTATGTCTCTCAATCAAGAGGGCTCAATATATGCAACTTGATGGGCTTTAGCTAACCAAGACGATATAAGTAGTTGAAACCCAAGGCGATAAAAAAGATCAAAAAAGATCGTTATCGTATGGGAACTTCTAAGAGAAAGTCCGGTCTATTAAAGTACCACTGCTTTTTCTTAGAAGAATCTAAGAGAGCCCCAAGACTAAGATTGGTTTTGGGGCTTTTTTCTATCTAGCCCCCGCGCAGCCGCGCAGCGAGCTATCCATGACTCTCTTGATGAATGTCGCTAAGAGTGTATCGAAGAATACGTTCATACCCAAAGTATCAAGATCAACGCTCCCACTGGATATTCGCTATTTTTTATGGCGTTTCTGCCACGGGATAACAATGAACTTTACCCAAATATGCAGCGCTAATAAGCCATTAAAGGCAAACCCCGCCACCAGTAACGCGATGGATTCAATACTTTTCGGTTGTTCACGAAACAAGAACCACCACGCAACCCAACAGGCGACAGACAACAGCGTGAGTTGATCCATGCAGCGCTGGCATCGGCCGATCTTTTTCCAAAACCAATGTTGATTGCAATAGGGGCAGGCCATCTGGGTCACTCGAGCAGCAAGGGAACCCAGATAATAAAAAAGCACCGGCCGTTTGGCTAGTGCTTTAGTGATAGTAAGTGAGTGAGAGGAAGTGATCCCCCGACCCACGTCTGGGCCGGGAGATCGAGGGCTCAGTGAATGATCAAGACTCTAAAGTGGCTAAGTAGTGATCCAACTCTTCGCTACCGCCGATGTGTTTACCGCCGATAAAAATTTGTGGCACTGTGGCTCGTCCAGTAATCGCACGCAAGCTCACAGTGGTGGCGTCTTTGCCTAAGATCACCTCTTCGTATTGCAGATCATGGTCGATCAAGGCTTGTTTGGCTTTGACGCAAAACGGACAGCCGGGTTTGGTAAATACCGTGATGGACTCTTGCGTCTTATAGCTTGGCGCAACGTATTTAAGCATGGTGTCTGCGTCAGAGACTTTGAACGGGTCACCTGGCTCGTCTGGCTCGATGAACATTTTGTCAATCACGCCATCTTTGACCAACATGCTGTAGCGCCAAGAACGGTGGCCAAAGCCAAGCTCTGATTTGTTGACCAACATGCCCATGCCTTGGGTGAATTCGCCGTTACCGTCTGGAATAAAGGTGATGTTGTCTGCCTCTTGGTCGTTTTTCCACGCGTTCATTACAAAGGTGTCGTTGACAGACAAGCAGACAATCTCATCGACGCCATGCTCTTGGAATACCGAGAACAGCTCGTTGTAGCGTGGCAGGTGACTTGAAGAACACGTTGGCGTAAAAGCGCCCGGCAAGCTAAACACAATCACGGTTTTATTGCGAAATAGTTCGTCAGTGGTGACGTTGACCCAGGTGTCGCCCTGACGGGTAGGAAACGTAACGTTTGGAACAGTCTGACCTTCTTTTGATACCAACATAGATGCCCTCTAATAATGTGGTTAGCAAGCCCATTCGGCTTGGTGTTCTCAATTTGTGGGTCCAGTATCGTAAAACTCCTTTGATAGCTCCAATCGTTTGATATAATTGTATCAATAGTTAAAATCTATAAAAAACTCACAGGAGAATCCCTGCGCATGAATATTCGAGATTTTGAGTATGTTGTTGCCTTGGCGGAACATAAACATTTTCGAAAAGCCGCCGAAGCGTGTTTTGTCAGTCAGCCGACCTTAAGTGGGCAGATCCGTAAGCTTGAAGATGAACTCGGCACTGTGTTGCTCGAGCGCAGCAGTCGCCGCGTGTTGTTTACTGACTCTGGCTTACAGTTGGTCGAGCAAGCCAAACGGATTCTCAGTGAAGTGAAAACCTTCAAGGATATGGCCAGCGGGCAAAGCGGCGCCATGACTGGTCCAATGCACATCGGTTTTATTCCCACCGTCGGTCCTTACATCTTGCCGAAAATCGTTCCGACGCTGAAAGAGCGTTTCCCTGAGCTTGAGCTGTTTCTTCATGAGGCGCAAACCCAGCAGTTAGTACGTCAGTTGGAAGAGGGTAAGCTGGATTGTTTGGTTTTGGCGTCAGTGGCAGAAACCGCGCCGTTCAAAGAGATCCCAGTGTATGAAGAGCCGCTCAGTGTGGCGGTACCGTGTGACCATGAGTGGGCAAAGTTGGAAGAGTTGGACATGTTGGAGCTCAATGGCAAGACGGTATTAGCGCTCGGTGATGGTCACTGTTTACGTGACCAAGCACTCGGCTTTTGTTTCGCGGCCGGAGCCAAAGATGATGAGCGCTTTAAAGCCACCAGTCTTGAAACCCTAAGAAACATGGTGGCAGCCGGAGCCGGTATCACTTTACTGCCGCAGTTGTCTATTCCGCACGAAAAGCAAAAAGATGGCGTGTGTTACGTCAAGGCGGTCAATCCTGTGCCGTCTCGGACGATAGTGGTGGCCTATCGTCCAGGCTCGCCACTAAGAGAGCGGTTTGAGCTGCTGGCGAAAACCATCAAAGAGAAGTTAGTCATCAACTAACACTCAGTACAAACTAAAAAGGGATGGCGCGCGCCATCCCTTTCTCTTCCTCTCTATCAAACCGACTAGAACAGCTCTTCTCCTTCACTGTTCGATGAGTAGATAGAGGGACCTAAATCTTCACTGACGTATTTGGTCGGCTCGGTTCCTTCGAGGAAATACTCGAACATCGCACTGGCGTCAAAACGGTTGGTCAGCAGACCAGAATCTCGGTCAATTCGCACTCGCACAATGTTCTCAGGGATCGTTTTGTCCTGCTCTGGTACGCCATTCAATGCCACTTTCATAAAGTCCACCCATGCTGGCTCCGCGGTTTTCGCGCCTGACTCTGCGCCTGAGATCGGATTTTGCGCTAAGTTGGCGTTCGGCGTTGTGCGGCCGAGTGTACGGTTGTGGTCATCAAATCCAACCCAAGCAATCGCCACCATGCCCGGACCGTAGCCGTTATACCAGGTGTCTTTTGAGTCGTTGGTGGTACCGGTTTTGCCGCCCACATCGCGGCGCTCAAGTTGCTGGGCACGCCAACCGGTACCGTTCCAGCCGGTGCCTTCGCGCCAGTTACCGCCGCCCCAGATGTTGCTGTACATCATCTCACGCATTAAAAATGCCGTCTGTTCGGAGATCACTTGCGGTGCGTATTGCACCGCATCGCTAATTGGCAACTCAACATCTTGCTCGTTGAAGTCGTTGATTGCCGCAGTGTTTGAATCAGTTTGAGGCGATGTACTCAGGGCCTCGCTATCACAGTCTGCACGGCAGACGATTTTCGGATTGGCGGCAAACTCGGGTTCACCAAACGGACCTTCTACCTTACTGATGTAGAAAGGTTCCACATAGTAACCACCGTTGGCAAATACGGAATAGCCTTGAGCCATCTTAACCGGAGTTAAACTGCCGGCACCCAAGGCAATGGTTTCAGAGCGAGGCAGTTGCTCAATATCAAAACCAAAACGGGTCAAGTACTCGCGGGTCTCATCAAGACCGACTTCACGCAGCACGCGCACCGCCATTACGTTTTTCGATTGCGCCAGACCGATACGTAGGCGTGTCGGACCGGTGTAGGTCGGCGGTGAGTTTTTCGGACGCCACGCCGTGCCTTGGCTGCGATCCCACTGGTTGATAGGGGCATCGTTGATCAAGCTGGCTAAGGTTAAGCCTTTGTCGAGCGCCGCGGAATAGATGAAAGGTTTGATACTTGAGCCAACCTGACGAACCGACTGGGTCGCACGGTTAAACTTGTTATGGACGAAGTTAAAGCCACCGACCAGTGATAGGACTGCACCGTTTTCAGGGTTCATGGCCACAAAGGCGGTATTGGCGTTAGGGACTTGGCTGAGCTGCCACATCGCGCCGTCATCGTCGATGGCGACCTGACGGACCCAAATTTGTTCGCCGACGGTCACGACATCACCGGCTTTACTTGGCGCGGGGCCTTGACGCTCATCGGTCAAAAAGCGGCGTGCCCATTTAAGGCCGTTCCAGCTTAAGGTCTGCTCACCGCTGCCTTTCACCCATACGGTGGCTTGCTTAGCCGCCACATCCAATACCACGGCGGGCGTTAATTGGCCGTAGGTTGGCACCTTGTTTAATGCCTCTTCGATAGCTTGAGTCGACAATGGCGCCGCGTTGGGTTTCCACAACACGGTTTCCGCACCGCGGTAACCGTGACGCTCGTCATAAGCGAGTAGGTTATTGATGGCCGAGTCGTTGGCGGCGGCTTGCAGCTTCGAGTCTACGGTTGTGTAGACATTCATCCCCGAGGTGTAGGCGTCTTCACCGTAGCGAGCCACCATCCAGGCGCGCGCCAGTTCCGCCACATACGGAGCGCTCAATTCGATATCGGCGCTGTGGTAGCGTGCCACGATCGGCTCTTCTCTCGCTTGGTCGTACTCTTGCTGCGTAATGTAGTTTTCACTCAGCATACGGCCAAGAACCACGTTACGACGATTCGTCGCACGTTCAAGCGAGTAGATAGGGTTCATCGTCGATGGGGCTTTAGGCATCCCCGCCAACGTCGCGAGCTCGCTCAGCGTGAGCTGCTGAAGATCTTTGCCAAAATAGACCTGCGCTGCGGCGCCAAAGCCGTATGAGCGGTAGCCCAAGAAGATCTTATTGACGTAGAGCTCCATGATCTCTTGTTTGGATAGCAGCTGCTCGATGTGAATCGCGATAAAAATCTCTTTGATTTTACGCATGATCTTCTTCTCATTAGAGAGGAAGAAGTTACGCGCCAACTGCTGAGTAATAGTACTCGCCCCTTGTTTGGCCGAACCAGACATGGCCACCACGACCGCTGCTCGGGTAATACCGATCGGGTCGATACCTGGGTGATCGTAAAAGCGACTGTCTTCAGTGGCGATCAGTGCCTCAATCAAATGTTGAGGGATGTCGTCATAGCTGACCGGAATGCGGCGCTTCTCACCGAACTGAGAAATCAGTTTGCCGTCTTGGCTGAACACCTGCATCGGTGTTTGCAGTTCCACATCTCGAAGAGTGGCGACGTCGGGGAGGTCCGGTTTGACATAAAAATAGAAACCGAAAATTGTACCGACTCCAAGAATCATGCAAACCAATGTAAAAATGAATAATCGCTTTATGAACTTCACCGGAGAATTCCTGAAATTATAGGTCGCTAATATGCAAACCCTTGTACTGTAAGCTGAAACTTTAGCTCATGCTTTTTCTTAGTGCTTATTAAACCATCAATTCAGTAAGCGCGCGAGCTAAGCATTTCAATAGGGAGCAACGCGGTATGGGTAGAACATTGGTTACAGGCATAGACATCGGCCGTTACAGCATTAAAGCCGTAGTGCTCAAGCCTGTTAAAGACACATTCGCCTTGGTGGGTTATCACGAGATCCCCATTGAGGCGGACATATTCTCTGATAATCACCTGCTCAATTATCAGAAAATTGTAAAGAAACTCAAAGAACTAAGAAAGGGGTTGCCACTATTTAGTCGCAAGGCCGCGTTGTGCGTGCCCGACAACGCCGTAATTAGTAAGGTATTACAAATAGATAGCGAACTTTCCGGTTCTGAAAGAGAGTTTGCCATCTTTCAGGCCTTTTCTCATCAATCGCCATTTCCAGTCGAAGAGCTGAATTTAGACTTTGTTGCGATAGACCCACAAGCGCAGCGCCATGCCACCGCCAGTTACCAAGTGTTTGCGACTCGCAAAGAGCTGGTCGATAGCCGTGTTGACGCCACCAGCAAAGCAGGCTTTGAGCCGGTGCTACTTGATGTGCAAGCCTACGGTTTGACGCAAATATGGCACGAGGCCGCGCGTATCCAGCAGCGCAAAAACTGGCTGCTGCTCGATGTCGGTTTTACTCAAGCCTCAGTGTGCATTGATGTATGGGACAAACCGCCCTTGTGCAAAGAGTTCCCTGTTGGCACACAAAGTGTGATTAATCACCCGAGCGAGTCCCTTGAAAGCGGTGAGCAACGTCTTGTCCGAGAGGTAATGGATAAGTTGCAGCGCCACATTCAACTGGTCTCGTCGATGAGCAATCGGGAGATTGAGGGCGTCTGGCTTACCGGTGGTGCGGCGTGCGACCCTCAATTGCAGGTGCTGTTGCAAGATGCGGTGGTAAACCGTTTACAGCTCAAGTTTGAATCGCTCGATCCTTTGGCGCTATTTCAAGGCGCGAGCAAAGTTCAAGGGGCGAGCAAAGGCAACAAGAAGCCGGGCTTTGCCTTTGCCACCGCCGCGGGGCTGGCACTAAGAGGCCTTCAGTGGATGGAGAATCGCCATGCTGCATAGCCTCAATTTGTTGCCTTGGCGAGAGGCGCTCAAGGCGCGTCATCGGCGCCGATTTTTCTCGCTGGTTGTGCTCGGCGTTCTGCTCGCTGGCGGTGTCCAATGGGGCGCGGGGGCGTATCTCGACTATCAAAAAGGGTTGCAGCAGCAGCGATTGGATTACCTCAATCGCTACATTGCGAGCCTCGACAAGCAAATTGACAACCTAAAGCAAGTGGAAAAAGAGCACTCAGCGTTATTGACCCGACTTTCGGTGGTTGAGGAGTTGCAACAGCAGCGCAATAAAACCACCGATTTCATGAACCTCATCCCTGCGATGATCCCGCAAGGTGTGTATGTCGACAAGATCAAGATGAATGGTCAGCAACTAGAGGTGTCAGGCATCAGTGATACCACCTCTCGACTGGCGACCATGCTCGACAATTTAGAAAAGTCTTCTCAACTCAGTAACGTAGAAATGCACTCGATTGTGCTGGGTAAACAACGTTTTGGTAAACAGTTTCAGACTTTCCACGTCTCGTTTTCTCTGCTCAATCAAGATGACGCGAATCGACAAGGAGCGCAGTGATGGCCAGTTACACCGATTTGGATTTTGAAGAGTTACCCGAATGGCCGTTGTTGCCGCAATTGGGCGTCATTGCAGTCTTGATTTTGTTGCTGCAGGGAGTGGGGTACTGGTTTTACTTGAAACCGAGTAATGAGCAGTTGCAACGGCAAATCGACAAGGAGCAAGTGCTCAAAACCACCGCCACCATCAAGGCGAACAAAGTGGCGGCGCTGCCGCAGTTAAAAGCGCAGCTGGATGAGCTTTCACAGCGCTACGACTATTTATCACGTCAACTGCCGGTGCAGAAAGAGTTGGCGAGCATGTTGGCTGCGGTCAATGAGCAAGGGTTGAAGCACTCACTCACCTTTACTCGCATCGATTGGGGTGAAAAGCAAAATAAAGAGTTTCTCTACCGCTTGCCGCTCAATATCGAACTGACGGGCGATTACCACAATATTGGCCAGTTCTCACAGGCGATTGCGCAGTTGCCGCGCATCATCAACTTTGACGATGTCGATTGGCAGCGGGTCAGCCAAGAGAGCAGTACGCTGCACTTTCGTGTACGCGCCTACACCTACCAATTTAAACCGGAGGTGAAAGATGAACAATAATCGCCGTCTCTCATGCTCGACATGGGGAGCGCTGATGGGCTGCGCTTTGTTACTCGCCGGATGTAAAGCCAATCAAGCGCCGTTGGATCAATTTCGTCAGCAGATCGAGTCAAGCGCGCGTCATCAAGTGGCCTCGCTGGCACCGGTACTTGAGTTCAAGGCCAGTGCCTATCAAGCGCACGATCTGAGAGAGCCTTTTGTCCTGCCTAAAGTGGCCATTGCGATGAACCAACCCGTCGCCAAGGTGGATTGTTGGCAGCCCGAGCCTCGGCGCAAAAGTGGTCGTTTGGAGCGTTACCCCATTAGCAAACTGCGTCTGACCGGTGTGATGAGCAGTCAAGGCGCGATTTCTGCGCTGATTCAGGTGCCGACGGGCGAAGTGATTAAAGCGACGCGCGGCCAATACATTGGCGTCAACAACGGAAAAATAACCAAAGTAACCCAGAGTTACCTAACGATAAATGAGACTTTGCCAGATGGCTTAGGTTGCTGGAATACCCGCAACGTCAAACTGGCGCTTAAATAGATGTTAATAATTGAGATGAAATCATGGTGAAAGGATTCCTCCCCCCAAGAAAACACACGCGGTTTACCTGTGGCTTAATGGCCTTATGGTTGCTTGTCTTTAGTAGCGCCGTATTGGCGACGAGCAATGAACCCAACCGTCTGGTGGACATCGACTTTCGAGTGGATAAACAGCAGCACGCCAAAATCATTGTGCAGTTGCAAAGCCCTAAGGTCGCGGTGGATTTACAAAAAGCGCAAGAGGGGTTGAGCATTGAACTGCTCAATACCCAGGTGCCCGATGACAAGCTGTATGTACTCGATGTCAAAGACTTTTCCACCCAGGTGAAGTCAATCGAAGTGTTTCGCAAACAGCCAAGCACGCTATTGATTGCCGATATCGAGGGTGAGTACAGCTACGACTACAGCCTCAATGGCAGTTACCTTGAGGTCTTAGTCAAAAAAGTGAGCAAAGAGGAGGCGGCAAAACCGGTCAATATTATGGAAAAGGAAGGCAAAACCATTTCGATTAACTTCCAAGATATTCCGGTGCGCAACGTTTTGCAGCTCATTGCCGATTACAACCAGTTCAACTTGGTGGTGTCCGACTCCGTCAAAGGCAACTTAACGCTGCGTCTTGATGGTGTACCTTGGCAGCAGGTGCTCGACATCATCTTACAAGTTAAAGGGCTCGATAAGCGTGTGGATGGCAATGTCGTGCTGGTGGCGCCTAAAGCCGAGTTAGATCTGCGGGAAAAAGAGGCGCTAGAAAAAGCGCGCTTAGAGGCGGAGCTTGGTGAACTTAGCTCGGAGATCATCAAAGTGAAGTTTGCCAAAGCGTCGGATATTGCCAATATGATTGGCGGCGAGAGTGCAATGAGCATGCTCTCAGAGCGAGGTTCACTCAGTATTGATGAGCGAACTAACGCCTTACTGATCCGTGATTTAAAAGAGAATATCGATGTGGTGCGAGAAATAGTGGAATCGCTCGATGTGCCCGTCAAGCAAGTGCAAATTGAAGCGCGTATTGTGACCGTTAACGAGGGTAACCTAGATGAGCTTGGCGTGCGTTGGGGCTTTACCTCGACCAATGGCAACAATACCGTGGGTGGAAGCATTGAGAGCAACTTGTACCAGCGCGGCTTGCTTGATCAAGATACGCTGCCCGTGGATGACTTTTTGAACGTTAACTTAGGGGCAACGGCGGCCAATGCCTCGTCTATCGCGTTTCAGGTCGCCAAACTGGGCTCAGGGACGCTGCTCGATTTGGAGTTGTCCGCCATGCAGAGTGAATCGAAAGCGGAGGTGATCTCTAGCCCTCGTTTGATCACCACCAATAAAAAGCCCGCCTATATCGAGCAAGGGACGGAAATTCCCTATCTTGAGTCCTCTTCGAGTGGCGCCACCAGTGTGACCTTCAAAAAGGCGGTACTAAGTTTGAAAGTCACACCACAAATCACGCCAGACAACCGCTTGGTGTTAGATTTGAGTGTCACGCAAGATAGACCGGGTCAAGTGGTGAAAACCGGCACGGGTGAGGCAGTGGCGATCGATACGCAGCGCATCGGTACACAAGTGCTGGTGGAGAACGGCGAAACGGTCGTGCTGGGCGGCATTTTTCAACATAGTGTGACGGATTCTGTCGATAAGGTGCCGTTATTGGGGGATTTACCCCTACTTGGGGCGCTATTTAAGCGAAGTTACCAGAAAATGGGCAAAAGTGAGCTGCTGATCTTTGTCACGCCTAAGGTCGTCTTGCAATAAGATGAGGCGTTATTATTAAGCTTAAGTAAAAATAGTTTGCATTAGTGGCACCAGATCTAGATAATTTCGGGTCTTATCACGAATTATCTGTGAGGAATCGGTGCCACAAGCACTTTCTTGGCAAGTTTTATACTGGCCTCTCTTGTGGCGATGTCATTGAATTAACGTTGTAAATTACTGCTAAACATGGCTGAAAAACGCAATATTTTCCTTGTTGGCCCAATGGGCGCCGGCAAAAGCACCATTGGTCGTCATCTCGCTCAACAACTTCATATGGAGTTTGTTGATTCTGACACTGAAATTGAAGAGCGCACTGGCGCAGATATCGCTTGGGTATTTGACGTTGAAGGTGAAGACGGTTTCCGAGCGCGCGAAGAAAAAGTGATCGAAGACCTAACTCAAGAACAAGGTATTGTTCTGGCAACCGGTGGTGGCTCAATTAAGAGCAAAGAAAACCGTAATCGTCTCTCTGCACGTGGCATTGTTGTTTACCTAGAAACAACGATCGAAAAACAGCTTGCCCGTACAAACCGTGACAAAAAACGTCCGCTGCTTCAAACGGACAAACCACGTGAAGTTCTTGAAGCTTTGGCTGCGGAACGTAACCCACTTTATGAAGAAATTGCGGATTACACGGTCCGTACTGACGATCAAAGTGCAAAAGTGGTAGCCAACCAGATCGTAAAAATGCTAGAAGAAGGTTAACAGCCACTCTTTATTCGCATTTGGAGATTCCCATGGAACGGATTACGGTCAGCTTAGGCGAACGTAGCTATCCCATTTCGATTGGTGCCGGATTGTTTCGCGATCCGGCCCAACTTTCCCTTCTTAAAGCTAAGCAAAAAGTCGTGGTGATTACGAACGTCACCGTTGAACCTCTTTATGCTGAGACTCTTTTAGCCCAATTGGCCGAGCTTGATTGCGACGCGTCAGTGTTGGCACTGCCTGATGGCGAACAATACAAATCGCTAGAGACATTCAACACCGTCATGACCTACCTACTGGAAGGCAACACTGCGCGCGATGTGGTGCTCATTGCCCTCGGCGGCGGGGTGATCGGTGATTTGGTTGGCTTTGTGGCGGCCTGTTATCAGCGCGGGGTGGATTTCATTCAGATCCCGACGACCTTGCTTTCTCAAGTCGACTCATCGGTGGGCGGAAAAACCGCCGTTAACCACAAGCTTGGCAAGAATATGATCGGCGCATTCTACCAGCCTAAAGCGGTGATTATTGACACCGACTGTTTGGCATCCTTGCCTGAGCGAGAGTTTGCCGCGGGTATGGCGGAAGTGATCAAATACGGCATCATCTACGATCACGATTTCTTTGTCTGGTTGGAAGATAACCTCGATGCGCTGTACGCGTTAGATCAACAAGCGCTCACTTACGCCATTGCGCGTTGCTGCCAAATCAAAGCGGAAGTGGTGGCGCAAGATGAGAAAGAATCTGGAATTCGCGCGTTGTTGAATCTAGGTCATACATTTGGTCATGCGATTGAGGCCGAGTTAGGGTATGGTAATTGGCTCCACGGTGAAGCGGTCTCTTCGGGTACCGTGATGGCTGCAAAAACCGCTCAGCTTCAAGGGCTTATTGATGAGCAGCAAGTGGAGAGAATTGTCTCTATACTAAAAAGAGCTAAGCTGCCAATCCACACACCGGACAGCATGTCATTTGATGACTTTATCAAACATATGATGCGCGATAAGAAAGTGCTTTCTGGTGAATTGAGATTGGTTCTACCGACCAGCATTGGCAGTGCCGATGTGGTGAAAGGTGTCCCAGAGTCCGTGTTACGAGACGCAATCGACTATGGGCGCACGCTGTAATTGATTGAACTGTGGCGCAGCGGCTTAGGTCGCTGCGCACTCTACGTCTTAGGATGATGCAATGAGCTCCCCGCGTGTTTTGGAGTTAGACTCTCAAACTGAGTTGCTGGAACGCCTGCAACTGCTGACTAACTTTGGATCCAACCTCGTCACCATTGGTGGCGAAAGTGGTGCGGGAAAAACTTGGCTTGCGCAGCGATTTTTAGAGGCGTGGTCGCCAGACAAAAACCAATCTCTGCTTTTGTGTCACCCCAATCAGGACGAATCTCAACGACGCCTTACCGTCCTCTCTCAGCTTTTTTCTGAACCTCTGTTTAACCCTGCAGACGCCTTGTCTGAATCCTTTATTCGTTTAATGGAGGGGGAGCGCTGTGACGTGTTGATCGCCATCGACGACGCGCACTTGCTGAGTGAGTCGTTCATTTCAGAACTGTGGATGTTAGTCCTTGAGGCGCAAGAGCGCCCGCAGTGGAACGTCAATGTGGTGCTCTTTGCGGCATCCAATAGCCTTGAGCCCTTGTTAACGCGATTGAGTTACGGCCAAGAGCATAAACCGATAGATTTTGATATCGAGCCGCTGACTGAGCACGAAGCGGAACGATTTTTTGAGCACCTCGTGATTCGATATGTCGAAGACGACATGGAAAAACGAGTGAGAAATGCATACCGCAGTGTCGCGCGTCGGCCCGGTAAAATTATGGCGCTAGGGGAACAGAAAGTGGAAAAAAGGATCATTATCCGCTCGATTGTCGCATCACCGTTGAATATGGCGTTGGTGATTATTGTCCTGTTATTGCTGATCGGCGGTGGTTACTGGTGGTTAATGAATCAGCCCACCCCAGATGAGAAAGCCCAGCAAATCAGTCAAAACTTGGAGCAAACGGTCATTCCAACTCTGCCCGAAACGCCCGCTCCAGACACGCAAACGAGTGAAGCGAAGACCGTCGAGCCTGAGCCGGTGACCGATCCCTCTCTGACCAATGCCGAGGATGACTCTGCGTCCTTGCCACCAAGCGTGACCAGTGAAGTGTCGAGTGTCGGCAATCCTGATGATACCCATCAGCGTGTGGTCATCACTTCTGAAGTGGTGGATGCTTTGCTTGAAGGTAAACCAGAACAGGCCGATACGACGCCGATTGATGAGGTGGTGGAAGCATCGATTCCCGAGTCTGACCCCCAAGCTGAACAAGAGAGCGCACCTCAAGCAGACGCGCAGCCAGAGCCAGAGGTGGTGATCCGTTTCTCCTTCACCAAAGATGAATTGAAAAGCTTTTCGCCACGCAGCTACACCTTGCAGCTGGCGGCAGTGAACAGCTTAGAAGAGGTGCAGCGCTTTATTGATACACACCAATTGGCCAATCAAGTCTTCATTTACCCTACGGTCAGAAGCGGGGTGGAGTGGTTTATTGTCACTTACCAAAACTACCCCACCATTCAACTGGCGCGAGATGCGGTGCAGACGCTTCCTGAGGCGTTGCAACAGCTTGACCCATGGGCAAAATCGCTCGGTCAGGTGCAGAGCGAGTTGGAGAGAGTCGAATAACGGCGATTTGTTCGCGTCATTCGCAGTTGCGCAGGCAAGTGCTTTGGTCGGGGCGGTAAATATGATACATTCCGCCCCTTATTTTGTGGTTGATAAATAGAGCAGTAGATGAAGAAGCAGCGAGCCTTCCTCAAGTGGGCAGGTGGAAAATACGGTCTGGTCGAAGATATCCAACGCTACCTGCCTGAAGGTCGTAAGTTGGTTGAACCGTTCGTTGGTGCTGGTTCTGTGTTTCTTAATACGGATTATGAGCAGTACCTGCTGGCAGACATCAACCCTGATCTCATCAATCTCTACAATCTGCTCAAAGACAACCCTGAGAGCTACATCCCTGAGGCGAAGCGCTGGTTTACCCCAGAGAACAATCGCAAAGAAGCCTATTTGGCGATCCGCGCCGAGTTTAACCAAAGTGATGACACCTTCTATCGCTCTCTTGCATTTTTGTATATGAACCGTTTCGGTTTTAACGGCCTGTGTCGTTACAACAAAAAAGGCGGCTTCAATGTACCGTTTGGTTCGTACAAAAAGCCTTACTTCCCAGAAGCTGAGTTGGAGTTTTTTGCCGCGAAAGCCAAGAAGGCCACCTTTGTCTGTGAGGGCTACGCCGAGACGTTCAAACGCGCGCGCAAGGGCAGTGTGGTGTATTGCGATCCGCCTTATGCGCCGCTGTCGACGACCGCCAACTTTACCTCTTACGCGGGCAATGGCTTTTCACTCGATGATCAAGCCGCCTTGGCTGATGTCGCTGAGCGTGCGGCCAAAGAGCGTGGTATCTCCGTGCTGATTTCTAACCATGACACAACGCTCACCAGACGCCTGTATCATGGCGCGCAGTTGAACGTGGTCAAGGTTAAACGGACCATCAGCCGCAATGGTGCAGGGCGCAATAAAGTCGATGAGCTGCTCGCACTATTCCAACCAGGTGAAAGCAAATAGCCACTGTATTCCTACCGCCAGCTTAGGTAGAATTGCGCAACGATTATTCAGCGCAACCTAACAGAGGTCAGGTATGAAAGATTTTCTTATTGCTCCATCCATTTTGTCGGCCGATTTTGCTCGCCTTGGTGAGGACGTCGAAAAGGTGCTCGCCGCCGGTGCCGATGTGGTTCACTTTGATGTGATGGACAACCACTACGTACCTAACCTGACGTTTGGCGCACCTATTTGCCAAGCGCTGCGTGACTATGGCATCACCGCCCCTATTGATGTGCACTTGATGGTAAAGCCCGTGGATCGTATCATCCCGGACTTTGCTAAGGCGGGGGCATCAATGATCACTTTCCATATCGAAGCCTCTGAACACGTAGACCGCACACTGCAACTGATCAAAGAGCATGGTTGTCAGGCGGGTGTGGTGCTCAATCCTGCAACGCCACTGGCTCACCTTGAGTACATTATGGATAAAGTCGATCTGATCCTATTGATGTCAGTAAACCCTGGGTTTGGTGGTCAATCATTCATTCCTCACACGCTAGATAAACTGCGTGCCGTTCGCGCTATGATTGATAAATCAGGCCGTGACATTCGTTTAGAAATTGATGGTGGAGTGAAGGTGGATAACATTCGTGAAATCGCAGAAGCGGGCGCGGATATGTTTGTCGCCGGTTCCGCCATTTTCAATCAGCCGGATTACAAAGCCGTAATCGATGAGATGCGCGCTGAGCTGGCCAAAGTGAAGTCATAACTCAGTAATCCAATTTGGCTGTTTGCCCATATAAAGTGACCTGGCGGGTCAATCATGCCCGCCCTAAGAGTGACTAAAAAAGTCGCCGCTCAACCATTAGGAATATTCATGAATGACATTAAATTGATCGCGTTCGATCTTGATGGCACCTTGCTCGACAGTGTGCCGGATCTCGCGGTTGCCGCCTCCGCGGCTGTCGAAGCGCTCGGTTATGCGCCGGTGGCGGAAGAAGAGGTGCGTGATTACGTCGGTAACGGTGCCGATGTGTTGATTGGCCGCACCTTATCTCGCAGCTTAACGCTTGACCCCGATCTTGATCCTGCGCTGTTAGTCAAAGCTCGTCACCTCTTTGATGACTTTTACGCCCAAGGTGGACACAAGTTGAGCCATCTTTACCCTCAAGTAAAAGAGACGTTAGCGGCGTTGCATGAGCAAGGTTTCACCCTAGCATTGGTGACAAACAAGCCGAGTAAGTTCGTGCCTGATGTGCTCGCACAGCATGGTATTGATCATTACTTCAGTGACATCATCGGCGGTGATACCTTCCCAGAAAAGAAACCCAACCCGATGGCGCTCAACTGGCTGCTTGAAAAGCACCACTGCGGTGCCAAACAGATGCTGATGGTCGGCGACTCGAAAAACGACATTCTTGCGGCGAAGAACGCAGGGTGTTACTCGTTTGGTTTGACCTACGGCTACAACCACGGCGAACCGATTTCCGACTCACAGCCGGACTACGTCGCCGATACCATCGCTGATTTACTCGAAGTGGTCGCGGTTTGCGCTTAAGCGCAACGAAATCGCTTCCAAAATACTCGTTAATGAGTACACTGGATAAACCGTGTCGGCGTCAGGCTAGGCGCGGTTTTTTCATTTATTAAGATTAAGAAGTCAAAGGAATCATTCTAATGAGCAAACCCATCGTATTGAGTGGTGTTCAACCGTCAGGTGAACTAAGTATCGGTAACTACTTGGGTGCTCTACGTCAATGGCAGCAGATGCAAGACGATTATGATTGCCAATATTGTGTGGTTGACCTTCATGCCATCACAGTGCGTCAAGACCCGAAAGCACTGCATGAAGCAACTCTAGACGCATTGGCAATTTGTCTCGCAGTGGGCGTTGATCCGAAGAAGAGCACGTTATTTGTCCAGTCCCACGTACCGGAACATGCTCAACTTGGTTGGCTTCTTAACTGTTACACCCAAATGGGTGAACTGGGCCGAATGACCCAGTTTAAAGACAAATCAGCGCGCTACTCGAAAGACACCTCTAGCCAGTTTGGCGATGTCAACGTTGGTCTGTTCGATTACCCTGTGTTGATGGCAGCCGACATTCTGCTTTACGGCGCGCATCAAGTTCCGGTCGGCAGTGACCAGAAGCAGCATCTTGAGCTGGCGCGTGATATCGCCAACCGCTTTAACAACATCTACTCGCCTGAACAGCCAATCTTTCAAGTGCCAGAGCCGTACATTCCAACCGTGAATGCGCGTGTGATGAGCCTTCAGGATGCGACCAAGAAGATGTCGAAGTCGGATGATAACCGCAAGAACGTGATTACGCTGTTGGAAGAGCCGAAATCGATTCTTAAAAAGATCAACAAGGCGCAAACCGATACAGAAACGCCACCACGTATCGCCCACGATTGGGACAACAAAGCGGGCATTTCAAACCTAATGGGCCTCTACTCGGCGGCGACAGGTATGAGCTTTGCAGAGATTGAAGCCAAGTACCAAGGCGTAGAAATGTACGGCCCATTCAAGAAAGACGTGGGTGAAGCAGTGGTGGCGATGCTTGAGCCGATTCAAGCGGAATACCACCGTATTCGTGCCGATCGTGCTTACATGGATCAAGTGATGAAGCAAGGTGCGGAGAAAGCGTCTGCTCGTGCCGCTGAGACGCTGAAGAAAGCGTATGAAGCGGTAGGTTTCGTTGCTCGTCCGTAGGTGAGGATTTTAGTTCCTAGTTCCTAGTTCCTAGAGGTCGAATTCTAGGAACTAGGCACTCACTTCTAGGAACTGACACCTACTGCGCCCCTTCAAAGCCCATTTGTCGCCACGCTTCAAAAGCGATGATCGCAACCGCATTGGACAAATTTAAGCTGCGTGCGTCTGGCATCATAGGAATGCGAATACGCTGCTCCATTGGCATGCTTTCGATCAATTCCGCTGGTAGGCCACGAGTTTCCGGGCCAAACAGCAACACATCGCCTGGTTGGAATTGGGCGTCTACATGGTGGCCTGTGGTTTTGGTTGTGCAGGCAAAAATGCGGTATTCGCTGCGTTCTTTTTGCAGATATTCGAGAAATGCCGAGTAGTCTTTGTGACGAGTGACGCGCGCGAGATCATGGTAGTCCAAACCGGCGCGGCGCACTTTTTTCTCTTCTAAATCAAATCCTAATGGCTCAATCAAGTGCAGGTTAGCGCCACAGTTTGCGCACAAGCGAATAATGTTGCCCGTATTCGGGGCGATTTCGGGTTCAAATAGGGCAATATCAAACATGGTTTTGGTTACTTTTTCTGATAAGACCCAAGAGTATAAGGCGGTGATGAAACACCGCCAAGTGCCGTGTGACGTTGTTAGTCTGTTTTGTTGTCGGTCTAATTAGCTCAGCGCTTGATGATAATTCTCTGCGACCGCCTCCCAGTTGACGACATTCCACCACGCGTTAATGTAGTCAGGGCGGCGATTTTGGTAGCTGATGTAGTAGGCATGCTCCCACACATCCAAGGCCAAAATGGGCTCGCCTTGGATGGCCGCCACGTCCATGAGGGGATTGTCTTGATTGCTGGTCGAGGTAATCACCAGTTGATTATCTTTGACGATCAGCCAAGCGAAACCGGAGCCAAAGGTATTGATCGCAGCGTCGCTAAACTGCTGTTGGAACTCGGTAAAGCTGCCAAAGGTCTCCTCGATGGCGCGGCCAAGCTCGCCGCTGGGCATACCACCGCCATTGGGCGTCATGCAGTTCCAATACAGGACGTGGTTGTAATAGCCACCACCGTTATTGCGAACAGCGGGGGCCAGTGAGGAGATGTTGGCAAAAATGCGACGCAGCGACTGCTGCTCTAGTTCACTGTCTTTGATTGCCGCGCAGAACTTATCAAAATACGTTCTGTGGTGTTTGCTGTAGTGAACTTCCATGGTTTTTGCGTCGATATAAGGCTCAAGCGCATCATACGCATAAGGAAGTTCAGGAAATTGGTGCACCATCGTAAATCCTCCATGTTTGGAGAATTTACTTTAAATGATAATGAGATCGATTATCAACTGTAAAGTTGATGTGGGTATTGCGAACTTCCATGACAACGCATGATTTATTGGCACAGCGGCAGACAAATCGTCACGCGTAATCCACCTAGCGGACTGCGGCTCGCTTTGATTGTGCCACTGTGTTGGCGTATTGCGCTTTCGGTAATTGCCAGGCCAAGACCGGTTCCGCCGCTGTGTCTGTCTCGCGCCGTGGAGACTCGGTAGAAAGGTCGGAATATCGACTCCAGTTCATCGTCTGGCACCCCTTCGCCGTTGTCATCAACGATAACTTGGACGGCGTCATCGGCGACGTGAAGTTGGATGTCGATTTTGTCTTCGCCGTAATGAATCGCATTGCGCACTACGTTGTCCACCGCGCTCATGAGCAGTTTGGGGTTGCCTGAAATGGTGCGATTAGGAATCGCATCGTAGCGCAGGTTTTTACTCATTTGCTCTGCCTCAAATTGCGCGTCACAGAAGATGGCTTCCCACAAGCTGCTCAAGGCTTGTTTTTCTCGCACCATGTGACTGTTGACTTGAATACGCGACAACTCCAACAGCTCACCAATCATCTGCTCAAGGCGCTGAGCCTCGGTATCGATGCGCGTCAGCTCGGTGCTCTCTCCTTGCTTACGCACGGCAAGACCGGTCGCCATTCTGAGCCGAGTGAGCGGTGAACGCAGTTCGTGAGAGATGTCAGAGAGTAAGCGCTGCTGCCCCGAGATCATCTGATTAACGGCTTCCACCATCTGGTTAAAACTTTCTCCGGCTTGACGAAATTCGCTGGTGCCTTTCTCCAACTGCGGGTCCACCTCAAATTCACCAGCGGCGACGCGTTTTGCTGCGCGTTCGAGACGTCTTGCAGGTTGGCTCAGTGCCCAAGCAAGCCACAACAGTAGCGGGGTGCTCACCAACATGACTGCCAGTAAAAGCTGGAGTGGTCGATCAAACAGATTAAGGATAAACGGCGCGGGTTGATTCCACTTGATGCCGACGTAGAGCAGCAGAGGCTGCTTGGCTAACGTCACCGGAATAGGGCCGGCAAGCATGTAATGGCCGTAGAGCTTCTGCTTGGGTGCTTCGGCTAACTCGACGCTGGTAATAAAGTTTTGCAGTGCGCGAATCTTGAAATCTTTCGGGTCTTGCGACGTCAGTATGTTGCCATCGATATCCGACACATAGAAACGCGGGCCGCTGTCTTTTGGTGGCCTTCCACCATCATTACCTTGCCTGCGTGGCCCTTCAAGTTGGAACAATATCCGCGCGAGGTTGGACTCTCCGGCAAAGCGTTGCTCGACTCTGTCTCGCACTTCCCTTAAGTCATTGAGGTGAGTGCTCGGAATGTCTCGTGCTTTTCTTGGATCGAGATGGGGGAGGGAGAGCACCGCCATCAGCACCAAAAACATGGTAAACCAAAAGATGGCGAAGATGCGTCCATACAGGCTAGTGATTTTCGGTAAACGCATCAGTTTTCCTCAACCAACAAGTAGCCGCGGCCACGTAAGGTTTTGATCCGTGGCTTGCCGTCAGCGCGCTCTGGCAGCTTTTTACGCAGGTTGGAGACGTGCATGTCAATGGCGCGATCAAACGCCGCCAGTCGCTTGCCTAGCACATCCAAACTTAACGCTTCTTTGGTGAGTGTTTCACCTGGGTTTTGCACAAAATGGCTCAACAAAGCGAATTCTGTGGTCGTCAGTTCGAGTAAGTCACCTTGGCAATAGGCTTCTTGCTTGCCCGGATAGACTTTAAGATCTTGGTATTCGATGCAGTCGCCGTTTTTGCTCGCCGATTTACCTTGGGTGCGACGCAGAATCGCTCGGATACGTGCGAGCAGTTCACGGTCACTGAATGGTTTGGGTAGGTAATCATCGGCACCGAGTTCGAGGCCGATGACGCGATCGATCTCTTCCCCTTTCGCGGTGAGCATCAGTACGGGTGTTTCCCACTTTTCTCGTAGACGTTTGAGTGTTTCCATACCATTGAGTTTGGGCATCATCACATCGAGCAAGATGAGATCAATCTCATCGCTGACCAGAGCTAATCCCTCTTCGCCATTGTTCGCCTCGGAGATGGTGAAGCCTTCAAACGTTAACACCTCAGTCAATAGCCCGGTGAGTTCGGTGTCATCATCAATCAATAATAGGTGTGCCATAGTTACCACTCTTACAAACGTCACTGAGTTAATAGTACTGGTAAATCGTCTGGAGATTGAGACTAATTTTTCCTCTTTACGATTCTTTACGCTGCCTAAACGTCACTTTACTTAGCATGGCCTATTCTACACTCAAGCGCTGTGAAGACAGCTCCACACAATAACTTGAACAAGAAAGGTAACGATTATGAACACTGCAAAAAAAATGGTATTGGCTGCTGTTGTCCTCCCTCTCACATTAGGTACTGCGAGCGCATGGGCGTTCGGTGGCGGTGGTAAAGATAACCACAAAGGGCCGCGTGATGAGTGTCGTGGTGGTCTGGATCGCGGCATCATGCGTCAACTGGACCTAACCGAAGAGCAGCAAGCACAGCTTAAAGAGATGCGCGAAGCCGGTCGTGATGAAATGAAAGCGAAATTCAAAGAGAATTTTGAGTCACATCAAGCGCAGATGCAGGCACACCGTGCGAGCGTGCAAGCGTTGGTACTGGCTGACACCTTCGATCAAGCGGCCGCACAAGAATTGGCGAAACAGATGGTCGACCAACAGACTGAGCGTCGTGTGAAGATGCTAGAGAAAGAACACAAAATGTTAAGCGTACTAACACCTGAGCAAAAAGCTAAGTTTGTTGAGCTGCAACAAGAGCGCGCGACAGAGTGTGGTGAAAAAATGCAAAAACGCATGAACAAAAACTGATCATCGCTCTCTACTGCCTTTGGCGACCTTCGGGTCGCCTTTTGTGTTTCTGGGGCTTGGCTGCACTTTCACCACACATAAGGTTATACTTAAGCCAATTTTTGCAATGGCTTAACGTAGAAAACGGATATGAAACAAGAATATGCACGTTTGGTGACGATGGCAGCATGGACCGCTACGCTTGTCGCCAGTGGCTTGCTGGTGGTCAAGGTGGGCGCTTGGTGGATGACGGGCTCAGTGAGTCTACTCGCGTCACTGATCGACTCTATGCTCGATATTGCCGCCTCGTTGGTCAATCTGGTGGTGGTGCGCTACTCACTTCAACCTGCGGATCGTGAACATGCGTTTGGTCACGGCAAAGCGGAATCGCTGGCGGCGCTAGCTCAAGCGATGTTTATCTCAGGCTCTGCGGTATTCCTGATTCTTAATGGTGTTGACCGATTTTTCCGTCCTCATGCCTTGGTGTCGCCTGAATATGGCGTCTATGTGAGCTTTTTCGCCATGTTGGTGACGTTCGGTTTAGTCACATTTCAACGCCATGTGGTGAAAAAAACCGGCAGCCAAGCCATTGCCGCAGATTCATTGCACTACCAATCGGACTTATACATGAATGCCGCGATCATGGTGGCGCTTGGTCTCAGCTGGTTTGGCATTACTCAGGCGGATGCGGTGTTTGCCATCATCATCGGCGGGTACATTCTGTTTAGCGCCTATAAGATGGTCAAAGAGGCGATTCAAACCTTGCTCGACAGAAAGCTACCCGATGAGGAGCTCGCTCAGATCAAAGCATGTTGTCTCTCTGTGGAGGGGGTGCACGGCGTGCATCAGTTGCGTACCCGTATGTCAGGGCCAACACGCTTCATCCAATTGCATCTTGAGCTGGACGATCATCTACCGCTGATTGAGGCGCATCGAATCTCGGATCGCGTGGAAGATTCGCTGTTGGCGACCTTCCCCGAAGCGGACGTATTGATCCACCAAGATCCCTATTCTGTGGTGTTCGGTAAAGAGCGTAAACAGAAGGTTCATCGCTGGTAATCTTAGCGAAGAGGCGACAAATGGCTGGGGGTTGGCTATCTTTCTAGCGAGTGAGTATTAACCTTGATACTGACGTGTATCAATTCCCGTTATGAGCAAAGCTGTAATACTCTTACATAAGTAGAAAACTTACATTAACGTCTACAAAATAAAAGTAGTATTCCTTGTGGCGCAAGGTAACATACTACGCAGTTAAAGGAATTTTGTTGGTGGCCGCCTGTAAACCACTAACGTAATATTTTGAAATAAGATTCCCAAAAATCGAGGGTGAGCATGATTAAGAAGATTGGTGTTTTGACAAGTGGCGGTGACGCCCCTGGTATGAACGCAGCAGTACGTGGCGTAGTCCGCACTGCACTCTCTGCAGACATTGAAGTATACGGAATTTACGATGGTTATCTTGGCCTTTACGAAAACCGTATCGAGAAATTGGATCGTTCGAGCGTTTCTGATGTGATCAACCGTGGTGGTACCTTCCTGGGCTCGGCACGTTTTCCTGAGTTCAAAGAAGAGTCGGTACGCCAAAAGGCGATCGAAAACCTGAAAGAGCACGGCATCGAAGCCTTGGTGGTGATCGGTGGTGACGGTTCGTACATGGGTGCGAAGAAGCTGACTGAAATGGGTTACCCATGTATCGGTCTGCCGGGCACGATTGATAACGACATCGCGGGCACGGATTACACTATCGGTTATCTCACTGCGCTTAACACGGTTATCGATGCGATTGACCGTCTACGTGACACTTCATCGTCTCACCAGCGTATTTCTATCGTTGAAATCATGGGCCGTCACTGTGGCGATTTGACCCTGATGTCTGCGATTGCGGGCGGTTGTGAATACATCATCACCCCAGAAACGGGCCTTGATAAAGAGAAGCTGATCAGCAACCTCCAAGACGGTATCAAGAAAGGTAAAAAGCACGCGATCATCGCTCTGACTGAGCTGATGATGGATGCCAATGTACTGGCAAAAGAGATTCAGACTGCCACTGGTCGTGAAACTCGTGCCACCGTGCTAGGCCACATTCAACGTGGTGGTCGCCCAACAGCATTTGACCGAGTTCTCGCGTCGCGTATGGGTAACTACGCCGTACACCTATTGATGGAAGGTCAAGGTGGCCGTTGTGTGGGTATCCAGAAAGAGCAACTGGTTCACCATGACATCATCGATGCGATTGAAAACATGAAGCGTCCAGTTCGTCACGATCTGTTTAAAGTCGCGGAAGAGCTGTTCTAATTGACAGCGTCCAACTGAGAACAAGCAAAAGGCCAGTATCATACTGGCCTTTTTGTTTTTCGTCTCACGTCAGAGTGGCGGCGCTAGTTAATTGCGGTCGAAATCAGATACCCGACAAAGGTCGCACTGACGACACCGATAAACCCGGGCAGGATGAAGCTGTGATTGAGGACGTACTTACCAATTTGCGTTGTTCCTGAACGGTCAAAGGAGATGGCCGCCAAATCACTGGGGTAGAACGGGAAGAAGAAGTACGCGTAACAAGCGGGCAAGACGCCGATAAGTACGGGAGCAGGAATGCCCATCGCAAAGCCAAGGGGGAGCATAATCGTCAGCACGGCGGCTTGGCTTTTCAAGAATACCGAAACCACAAACATCGCAATCGCAAACGTCCACGGGTGCGCTGCGACAACATCGCTGACTAGGCTGATTAGATAGGGTTTGTGATGGCCGATGATGGTGTCACTCATCCAAGCAATACCAAAGATGATGATGACCGCCGTCATCCCCGCAATAAAGACATTACTGTGAACAATTTTCTTCGGGTTCACTTTGGTGGTGAGCAATATCACTGCGCCGACCGACAGCATCAAAAACTGAATCGCGACCGACATTTTGACCCCTTGTGGCAGTAAGGCGAGATCTTTGCCAAACATGGCGACAAAAATCACCGTCAAGATACCAGCCAAAAAGATCCCAAGCCCTCGCTTCGCCATTTTCTGGTCATGTTGAACGTCTAGGCTCTCTTGTTCTTCATCGATTAATTGCGCTTTGAACTCAGGATCTTTGCAGCGTTCGATAAAAGCAGGATCTTGGTCGAGTTCTTTGCCGCGTTTTAGACTCCATAGACAGCCAATTAACACGCCCGTCAGGGTCGCAGGAATGGTGACCATGAGGACGTTAACCAGGCTGATGTCGAGATGGTTATCTGCGGCGGTCGCCATGACGACAGCGGCCGCTGCGGCGATCGGGCTCGCTGTGATCCCCATTTGCGATGCGACCGTTGCCATCGCCATTGGACGTTCGGGGCGAATGCCCTTCTTGTAAGCCACATCATAAATGACCGGCAGAAGTGGGTAGACTGAGTGACCGGTGCCGACCAGCACGGTCAGAGAGTAGGTACACAGTGGGCCAAGGAAGACGATTTGGTTGGGGTGTTTGCGCAGCAAACGCTCAGCAAATTTGACCAAGAGTTTGAGGCCACCAGTGGCCTCTAAGGTTGCAGAGGCAGCTACCACGGCAAGAATGATCAGCATGACACTGATCGGTGGGCTACCGGGGGCGATACCAAACACAAATGCAAGGACAGAGACGCCCAAGCCGCCAAGTAAACCAAACGCGATGCCGCCATGGCGAATGCCAACAAAAATGACGGCCAGCAGCAGCAACATATGTATATAAAACATGATCACATCCTGGGGGTAATAGATAACTGTGATTTATGCTACTCAAAACCCTTACGCTGGAATGTGAAGTTGTATGCTTATCTCGCGTGTCTGTTTTACAATCCGCCAGTTCTTTGTTTTTCGTCAATAAAAACCGCGCTATTTGCGTTTGTGCTCGCAAATTGTTCGTTCGACACTCGGCGAGATTCTTTGCGGTTTTGGAATTTCTGGTGCACGCCACGGCGCAATGCCTTGATGTGGTTTTCCGCTTTATCGACGCCCAGCAGCACACTTAATGTCAGTACGGTAATGACGATGGATTGTTGCTCATAGCCCAGCCCTGTCATCAGCCCAAGCGCCGCTAACACCCAAATGACCGCGGCAGAGGTGACGCCATGAATTTTGCCATCCAATGTCATCATCACGCCTGCGCCTAAAAAGCCAACCCCAGTAATGATCTGACCCAATACGCGGGCTTGGTCTAAGGTGTTCGGTGAGAGCGACACGGCCATCGACATAAAACAGTACGTGCCTGCGATAATAAGGATTGACGTGCGGATACCGACTGGCTTGCCGCGTGTTTGACGTTCGACACCAATAAGAATGCCGTTGATCGCGCAGCAAAGCAGTGCTGACCAAGAAAACGGACCGAGGTCTAACAAGGATGAGAGTGAAGGGTGCATGGTCTCCTCTGAGATGGGCATGAGTGATACTGGGAAACCGCAAAGTATGCACTGAGTGTCTCAGAGGAGCGAACAAAAGCTTTTTGTCGTCGGGATTACTCTAAATGTAAATCAAGGGGGGTTTTGCTTTTTCTGCCGCCGATCTCTCGCGTCAAGGTAGGCACAAGGTAACCAGATACGCGCTCGATCACTCCCGCCATGATGGTTTTCGCTTCGCTGTCTGAAATATGAAAATGCGCGCTGCCTTGCACCTTATCTAGCACATGCAGATAGTAGGGTAAAATGCCCGCATCAAATAGAGACTCGCTTAACGCCACTTGGGCATCGACATTGTCATTGATACCTTTCAGCATCACCGCTTGGTTCAACATGGTCACACCAACCTGCTTAAGCGCGCGCACCGCTTCGCTGAAGGGCGCATCAATCTCATTGGCGTGATTGATGTGGGTGACCATCACCACTTGCAGTCGCGTGCTGGCCAGCAGTGTGCACAACCCGTCTGTGACGCGAGCAGGGATCACCACAGGTAGGCGAGTATGAATGCGCAGACGCTTAATGTGCGGGATGGCTGCTATGGCGGAAATCAACCATTCCAGTTCACTATCTTTGGCCATTAATGGGTCGCCCCCCGAGAGAATCACTTCGTTGAGTTCGGTGTGAGCGGCGATGTAGTCGAGGTTTTTTTGCCAAACGGCTTTGTTGCCGCGATTGTCCTGATAGGGAAAGTGGCGGCGAAAACAGTAGCGACAGTTGATTGCGCAGCCGCCTTTGACAATCAAAAGCGCTCGATTGCGATACTTATGCAGTAAGCCCGGTTGGGCGTTATCTTGCTCTTCGAGTGGATCTTGGCTAAAACCTGGGTGCCATTCAAGCTCTTG
This sequence comes from Vibrio sp. R10-SG-ISO4, assembly GCF_059834135.1. Classification (NCBI taxonomy): domain Bacteria; kingdom Pseudomonadati; phylum Pseudomonadota; class Gammaproteobacteria; order Vibrionales; family Vibrionaceae; genus Vibrio; species Vibrio sp. R10-SG-ISO4. The sequence continues at coordinate 147,755 of NZ_JCBDHJ010000001.1, read as the reverse complement.
CGCGACCGGTAAAACTTGGCGCAGTAAAGGATCCTCTGGGTTGCCCTTTTCCATGCGAGCAACAAAACTTAACGGGACGCGCTGAGCAAATTGTTTGCGTGCAGCAAAGCCGTCTTGCCACGGGGTGGGGTCAATCTCGAGATGTCGTAATAACTCGGCCGGATCCGAGATCCCACTTGCTAGTTGATTGAGCCAGTTTTGCTCAACAGATTCGACTTTTCGGGTTATGATAGGCGGCATTGAATTTAGCTCTAAGAATGTAAGAGGAAAAAATGGCTACAGTTAGCACGAATGAATTTAAAGGCGGCTTGAAACTCATGCTCGACAACGAGCCTTGTGTGATCCTTGAAAATGAATACGTTAAGCCGGGTAAAGGCCAAGCGTTCAACCGCGTAAAAATTCGTAAGCTTCTTTCTGGTAAAGTGCTAGAGAAAACCTTTAAGTCTGGTGACACATGTGAAGTCGCAGACGTTATGGATATCGATCTAGATTATCTCTATAACGACGGTGAATTCTACCACTTTATGAATGCGGAAACGTTTGAGCAGATCGCGGCGGATGCGAAAGCTGTGGGCGAGAGCGCAAAATGGTTGGTGGAAAACAACACCTGTATGCTGACGCTGTGGAACGGTAACCCTATCGTTGTAACGCCACCTAACTTCGTTGAGCTTGAAGTGACAGACACTGACCCTGGCCTAAAAGGTGATACACAGGGTACCGGTGGTAAGCCTGCTACGCTATCAACCGGTGCTGTGGTTCGTGTACCTCTGTTTATCTCTATCGGTGAAGTGATTAAAGTCGACACGCGCTCAGGCGAGTACGTGGGTCGCGTAAAATAATCACCCGATGCGTGATAGCGTGAGAAAAAGGCCACATCGTGGCCTTTTTTGTTTTTTCGGCTGCGGCAAAGTGTCACAATAGCCCGAGTTTGTTAGTGATATAGAGATCAAAGGTTCTGGTTTATGAAAGCGTCTTTGCAAATTTGGTTGGGTGCGGCTCGGCCAAAAACGCTGCCGCTGGCGCTGGTGTCGATTTTGACCGGTAGCGTGCTAGCGTACTCTCATCATGAGTTTTCTCTATCGATCGCGCTGTTGGCGTTTGCGACGGCGACCTTATTGCAAATTCTCTCCAACCTCGCCAATGATTACGGTGATGCCGTCAAGGGCACCGATAACGACAAACGTCTTGGCCCGATGCGCGCCATCCAGTCGGGCGCGGTCACGACCCAAGACATGAAGCAAGCGATCGTCATCAATGTCATCATGACGATATTGTCCGGGCTGGTTTTGGTCTTCTACGCCTTAGAGAGTGTGCAAAGCATCTTGGCCTTTATCGGCTTAGGGGTACTGGCGATCATCGCTGCTATAGCGTATACGGTGGGGTCGAAGCCTTATGGCTACGTCGGGCTCGGCGATGTCTCTGTGTTTCTCTTTTTTGGTTTGCTCGGTGTGGCCGGGACCTATTTTCTTCACACTGGTGTTGTCCAAGTGTCATTGATTCTTCCGGCGATAGGCTGCGGGTTGTTGGCGGTTGCGGTACTGAATATCAACAACATGCGCGATATCGAGAACGATCAAGAGTGCGGAAAGCGTACGGTTGCAGTGCGCTTGGGCCAACAACGTGCGAAGCATTATCACTTTTTCTTGCTGGGCTTCTCTCTGTTAGCCTTTGCGCTCTACTTACTTCATCAACCAGAACCAATGTGGGTCAGCTTGCCGTTTTTGCTCAGTGTACTGGTGGTGTTTAAACATGGCCGAGCGGTCTGGTTGGCGAATAAACCCGCTCAGATTGCGCCGATGATGCCGGTGATTGTTAAATGCTCCTTGCTGACTAACCTGCTGTTTGCTGGCGTGGTCGTCGTGCAAACACTGATGAGAGTCTGATCACCTTCACAAGAGCTTGTATTATTGCGCCTTGTCATTGCAATGACTTAATGACCGGATATACTCGAGTGAGTCAACCAACGGTTTGGGAAGGTAACTCATGGAATACAATACGTCCGCTTTGTGTGATGTTTATATGGATCAGGTCGATGTGGTCGAGCCCATGTTCAGCAACTTTGGCGGCAGTGCGTCATTCGCTGGCCAAATCACAACGGTGAAGTGTTTTGAAGACAACGGGCTGATTCGTGAAGTGCTCGAACAAGACGGCTTAGGCCGTGTGCTGTTGGTCGATGGTGGCGGTTCGCTAAGACGTGCGCTCATTGATGCTGAGCTCGCTTCTCTTGCTGAAGAGAACGAGTGGGAAGGCATTGTTGTCTATGGCTGCGTACGTGAAGTCGATGAGTTAGAAGACATGAGCATTGGTATTCAAGCCTTGGCCTCGATTCCGGTTGGTGCGAGCTCACAAGGCGTGGGTGAAACGGAAGTGGCCGTCAACTTCGGTGGCGTGACCTTCTTACCCGAAGACTACCTTTATGCCGACAACACAGGCGTGATCCTCTCCCAAGAGCCACTTGATATAGATTTAGACGTCGATGAGACCGATGTCGTCGATGAGACGCTCTAAATCACCACACCAGCTTCTCACCACACCAGCTTCGGCTGGTGTGTTCGTTTCTAGGCCTTACTTTCCTTTAAATCCTGACTCATTTTGAACGTTTTACGGGTGTCGCGGTGCAGACAAGTGAGCGCTGCGCAGTTTGAGCGCGTAGAGGTAGGCGAGTACACCGCCGATGACATTGCCAACGGCAATGCCGATAAACAGTCCTTCAATGTCATACCAAAGACTGCCAACCCAGGCACAGGGTAGGGTGAAAATGAACAGACGCATAAAGCTCCACTGAAACGCTTTAAGCGGTTCATGCAGCGCATTCAGCCCTGAGACCAGCATCATTAACATTCCTTGAAACCCGTAGCTAAAGGGCACAACGAGTAAGTAGTGCCACAACAGATCTCTGACCGCTTGCTCTTGAGAAAACAGAGAGGAGATGGGTATGCTCAGCGGCACCATCATGACAAAAATCCCCAATTGGAAAATCAGTGCAAAGCGCATGGTGAGGAACAAACCGGCGAAGCCGCGCTGCGGATTTTTCGCGCCCAAGTTCTGAGCCATAAACGGAGTCAGGGCAGAGGTGAGCGACATCAGCACCAAGATAAGAATCGACTCCACCCGCTGCGCTGCACCGTAGGCCGCTACGGCACTGGTGCCGTGCGTCGAAAGCAGTATCATCAGAATCGCACCTGAGAGCGGTGTCATGGCATTTGACAGCGCCGCCGGCGTGCCGATTTTTAGAATGGATTGGCAATCACTGCGAAGGGTGGTGAGGTCTGGTTTGGCGAGCAACTTCTCGCGCCGCGTGAGCACGTACAAGGAGCCTAACAGTGCCCCCGCCCAACTAAGAGCGCTTGCGATCGCCGCGCCTTGAATCCCGAGTGCAGGAAACGGGCCGTAACCAAAAATCATTAAAGGATCGAGCACGCCATTAATCACGCCGGCCAGCATCATGATTTTAGCCGGGGTTTTGGTATCCCCCGTAGCGCGAATCGCGCTGTTTCCCGCCATCGGAATGACGAGCAGCGGTATGGTTAAATACCAAATCGCCATGTATTGGTCGATAAGGGGAAGCAAATCTGGCTCAGCGCCCAGCAGTAGAAAGAGCGGTTCAATCGTCAGTAATCCACAGATGGACGCCAACGACACTAAGGTGACTGCCAACAGTAAACCGTGGGTCGAAAATCGCGCTGCATCGTTGGTATGGCCTTGGCCAAGTAGACGAGCAATGTTGGTGGAGATGCCCATTCCTATGCCCATAGTGATGCAGTTGACGGCAAAGGTGACAGGAAAGGTATAGCTGACCGCTGCCAGCGCTTGGGTACCGAGCAGAGAGATAAAAAACGTATCGACCAGATTGAACATCAAAATAGCGATCATGCCAAAGGTCATCGGCACGGTCATTTGGCGCAAAACGTCGGGAATGTGACCCGTTAACAGGCCATGTTTATCTTGCATCGAGGACGTCAACTCTCACGGGCGGAAAAGCGTAGCATACTTTATCTGCTCTATGACGACCAACCCCCATCGTTGAGATGGTGTGAGGCGTACATATTTGGGCCGGCTTTGGGTTTTGTACCGCGGCAACAAAAAAGGCCAGCGCAAGCTGACCTTTGTCTATGTCCATAAAGGATTGGATTAAGCTTTTGCTGCCGCCGCCGCTTTTGCAATCGCTGCAAAGCTCTTCGCGTCAAGAGAAGCGCCGCCAACGAGAGCACCATCGATGTCTGGCTGTGAGAAGTACGCTTCTGCGTTTTCTGGCTTCACAGAACCGCCGTACTGGATGATCACTTGCGCAGCAACCGCTTCGTCTTTTGCCGCGATAAGTGCGCGGATAGAAGCGTGAATGCGTTGTGCATCTTCTGCCGTCGCTGCTTTGCCTGTACCGATAGCCCAAATTGGCTCGTATGCGATGATGGCGCCGTTTAGCGCTTCAACACCGTAAGTGTCGATCACTGCATTGATTTGACGAGCACAGACGGCTTCCGTTTCGCCCGCTTCGTTTTGCGCTTCAGATTCACCGATACAGAAAACAGGGGTTAGACCGTTTTCTTTTAGGAAGTTGAATTTCTTTGCGATGAACTCGTCAGATTCGTTGTGGTATTCACGACGCTCGGAGTGGCCGATGATGATGTGAGAAGCACCGAAATCTTTCAGCATTTCTGGCGACATGTCACCTGTGAAGGCACCGCTGTTGTTGAGGTCAGTGTTTTGTGCACCCAGGATAATCTTGTTACCGCCTTCTGCGATGACACGCTCAGCAAGGTCGATGTAAAGTGCTGGTGGCGCAACGGCTACGTCGACACCTTCGACGCCTTCAAGCTCAGCGTTTAGACCCGTTAGCAGCTCAGTGACCATTGCTTTGCTGCCATTCAATTTCCAGTTACCCATCACTACAGGACGACGCATAGGAATACTCCCTCTCTTTTTAACGTAGAACGTTCATTAATGTAAAAAATCTGGGTAGGAATATAACAGATTAAATGGTCCAGATCATGATTACCGTCATGTCTTATTGGGTTTGTAAACCTTTTGCCGACTGCCTTGCGCATGGATTTAGCATAACTGACCGCTCTGGCAGTGATCCCGTAGACAGAATCGCTGGCATCGAGTGCGAAATAAGTACAGAAATTGATAATAGTGGCGTATACCTATCCAACCAGCGCACTAAAAAGGGAACAACATCGATGCCAAACCTAGTTATGGAATACTCCAACTCTGTGGATGAGCGTGTTAATGTGCAAGGATTACTCGAGGATTTGCATTTCGTGGTTTTACAATCAGGCCTGTTCGACACCTTATCCGTCAAGTCTCGCGCATTGCGCTGCCATCATTGGCTGCTTGGGGATGAAGGTGACAGTAGCGATTTTATTCATATTGGCTTCGAGCTGTTGGCGGGAAGAACTGAGGAACAGAAGCGTGATTTATCTCGTCAATTAATGGCGGTGTTGCAACAACAAGCGGGACACGTGCGTAGCTTAACCGTTAATATTCGCGATATGGACCCGAGCTGTTTTCAAAAAATCATCAATTAACCATTAGGGAATACGATGTCAATTAAAGCACTGCTGTTTTCATTTCAAGGCCGCATTGGTCGTAAGGTTTATTGGCTGTGGAATGTGGTTTACTACCTAGTGATTGTAAGCTTCGCTGCGACACTCAACGCGGTTATTCCAGCGACGGCCCATCTCATCCTGCCGGTGTTCCTTGTCATCGTGTTGATTCCTGACTTAGCCATCACCGCCAAGCGTTGGCATGACAGAGACAAATCCAGTTGGTGGCTGTTACTGAATGTTCCACTTGTTATCGGACGTATGACGATGCCAGTGGGTGACCCTGGGCAAGTTGCTCAACCGGCGGCGCTGCAAACCGCCATTTCGGTCGTCGCGATGATTTGCGGAGTGTGGATTTTGGTCGAGTGCGGCTTCTTTAAAGGCACAGAAGGCGAGAATCGTTTCGGCCCGCAGCCAGAATAATCAGCTGTTCTATAGTAAGAGAGTTTTTATCACCCTAGGCTATTTACGAAGAAGGACTTCTTCCACTTTGTGGTTGAGTCCTTTTTTTAGGATCAGCTGCGCCCGCTCGCGAGTGGGTAAGATGTTGTTGCGCAGGTTAATACCATTGATGGAATGCCAGATCTCCTTTGCCTTATCTATCGCCTGCTGTTTCGACAACTGGGTGTAGTGGCTGAAGTAAGACCCCGGTTTAGTGAAGGCGCCGGAGCGAAATTTTAGAAAACGCTCAATATACCACTGCTCAATCACCTCACTGTTGGCATCGACATAGAGGGAGAAGTCTAAGAAGTCGGAGACAAACACACGATGAGGATCGTGTGGGTAATCCATCCCACTTTGTAACACATTGAGCCCCTCTATAATCAGCACATCAGGTCTATCCACCACTTTGACTTCATCGGTGATGTCATAGGTGATGTGAGAGTAGACCGGCACTTCCAAGTTGGGCTTGGCGGCTTTGACGTCTGAGACGAATTGTACCAAACGCTTGATATCGTAAGATTCAGGAAAGCCTTTACGGTGCATAATGCCACGTTCATCGAGTACGCGCTTAGGGTAAAGAAAGCCATCGGTGGTCACCAGCTCGACTTTTTGATGGTTATCCCAACGTGACAGCAGTGCTTGGAGTAAACGAGCGGTGGTGCTTTTGCCGACCGCCACACTACCGGCAATCCCAATAATAAAAGGTGGAGCACTCTCTTGGTTGCCCAAGAAATTGTTCAGGACGGTATTGCGACTTTGCCGAGCGGCGACATAGAGATTAAGCAATCGCGCTAGGGGCAGATAAATCTCAACAGCTTCTTCCATCGTCAGGCTTTCGTTCACGCCTTGCAGCTCCCGCAAATCCTCTTCAGACAACGTCATGGGCACAGAATTGCGTAATTCTGCCCACTGCTGTCGGGTAAAAGAGAGATAGGGAGTCATGTGTCGTCCTAACCTGAGTTGAAGATGCGAGCAGCGACATTACAACAACGGACTTAGATTGCAAACGAGATGATCGATATTCGCGTGATTTGCCCGACAATTTGCTCGATTTTTCAACAAAAAAGCAGAAAGTATCCAATTTGGCATTTTTTTTTGGATTTGCTATTGCAAGGTAGAAAATCATTCAATAGAATGCGCACCACTTATGCCGACTTAGCTCAGTAGGTAGAGCAACTGACTTGTAATCAGTAGGTCACCAGTTCGATTCCGGTAGTCGGCACCATTTCTCTATGCATCTCCTTTAGAGAGCGAGAAATAGATAAAAATTTGGAGGGGTTCCCGAGTGGCCAAAGGGAGCAGACTGTAAATCTGCCGGCACTGCCTTCGATGGTTCGAATCCGTCCCCCTCCACCATATTCTTTAGGAAATAGCTCGAAGAGTTACGTGTTGCGGGCATCGTATAATGGCTATTACCTCAGCCTTCCAAGCTGATGATGCGGGTTCGATTCCCGCTGCCCGCTCCACTCATTATGAGTGCTGATATAGCTCAGGTGGTAGAGCGCATCCTTGGTAAGGATGAGGTCGGCAGTTCGAATCTGCCTATCAGCACCAGCTCTCAAGCGAACTTTTCCTTTTGATACTTTCTTTTTACTAAACTACGTTTAGTGATTGAGAATAAGTTTATCACCAATTTGTTTGGTTACGTGGTCTTGCGCCACTTAAAATCCGTACCTAGAGGGACTACTCATGTCTAAAGAAAAATTTGAACGTGTAAAACCGCACGTAAACGTTGGTACTATCGGCCACGTTGACCACGGTAAAACAACTCTAACTGCTGCTATCTGTACTACTCTTGCTAAAGTGTACGGCGGTGTAGCGAAAGACTTCGCATCTATCGATAACGCTCCAGAAGAGCGTGAGCGCGGTATCACAATCGCAACGTCTCACGTAGAGTACGACACTCCAACTCGTCACTACGCACACGTAGACTGTCCAGGACACGCGGATTATGTTAAGAACATGATCACAGGTGCTGCACAGATGGACGGTGGTATCCTAGTTGTAGCTGCGACAGATGGCCCAATGCCACAGACTCGTGAGCACATCCTACTAGGCCGTCAGGTTGGTATTCCTTACATCATCGTATTCATGAACAAATGTGACATGGTTGACGATGAAGAGCTACTAGAACTAGTAGAAATGGAAGTACGTGAACTTCTATCTGAGTACGATTTCCCAGGTGATGACCTACCAGTAATCCAAGGTTCTGCACTAGGCGCGCTAAACGGCGAAGAGCAGTGGGAAGCGAAGATTGTTGAGCTAGCAGAAGCGCTAGACACTTACATTCCTGAGCCAGAGCGTGCAATCGATCAGCCATTCCTAATGCCAATCGAAGACGTATTCTCAATCCAAGGTCGTGGTACAGTAGTAACAGGTCGTATCGAGCGTGGTATCCTAAACGTAGGTGACGAAGTTGCTATCGTAGGTATCAAAGACACGACGACTACAACATGTACTGGTGTTGAGATGTTCCGTAAGCTTCTAGACGAAGGTCGTGCGGGTGAGAACGTTGGTGCACTTCTACGTGGTACTAAGCGTGACGAAGTTGAGCGTGGTCAAGTACTAGCTAAGCCTGGTTCAATCACTCCACACACTAAGTTCGAGTCAGAAGTATACGTACTGTCTAAAGATGAAGGTGGTCGTCACACTCCATTCTTCAAAGGCTACCGTCCACAGTTCTACTTCCGTACAACTGACGTAACAGGTAACATCGAGCTACCTGAAGGCGTAGAAATGGTAATGCCAGGCGATAACATCAAGATGACTGTAGAGCTAATCGCACCAATCGCGATGGACGAAGGTCTACGTTTCGCAATCCGCGAAGGTGGCCGTACAGTTGGTGCTGGTGTTGTTGCTAAGATCTTCGACTAATTCTGACGAATTAATTGAGATCTAGCACTTCTCTTCATTCGTGAAGAAAGCGCGACAAGAAAAAGGGAAGCTTAGGCTTCCCTTTTTCGTTTTTTGACGGCGAGCGAATGAGATGAGTTATAAGAAAAACATCGGCGAGAAGAGATGTCGCTATTATTTTTATCGCTAGATCATTAGCTTACTAGCGGCATTGAAAATGCTTCGCTGCTAAGTGAATCAGACCCACATTTCCTCATTTCTTTTATAACCAATCGATCTATATTTTACTCATTTGAGACTGGTAATAAGAATGGTTCTCTTTTATATTCAATCTAGAAGTCGTTAGGTCAGGTAGTAAAATTATGTTCGTTTGTTTGTGTCATGGCGTCTCGGATAAAAAAATCCGCAAGTTAGTTGTCGAAGAGGGCGTGACCGATATAAAAGGAATCAAGAAATGCACAGCCTTAGGCACCCAATGTGGTAAGTGTGTGCGCACGGCGAAAGAGATCATCAACGAATCGGCAGTGAATCTGTTTAAACAAGCTAGCTAATCCACTAGCTAAAAATGTGTCGACTTTTTTGACACCTTCTCATTTGGTTCTACAGTTAAAAGAGCCAAAGAGGAGGGCTTCTGTCATGAAAGGCGATCCAATTATTATCCAGCATCTCAACAAAATTCTCGGCAATGAACTCGTTGCCATCAACCAATACTTTCTTCATGCTCGTATGTACAAGGATTGGGGGCTAAAGCACCTCGCAGACAAAGAGTACCATGAGTCTATCGACGAGATGAAACACGCCGACCATCTCATCGAGCGCATTTTATTTCTAGAGGGCATTCCTAATCTTCAAGACCTGGGTAAGTTGATGATCGGGGAAGACACCAAAGAAATGCTCGAATGCGATCTGAAGTTAGAGCTGATAGCCATACCGGATTTGAAAGACGCCATCGCCTATGCGGAAGACATTCGAGACTACGTCTCTCGTGATCTGTTCCAAGAAATCCTAGAAGATGAAGAAGAACACGTGGATTGGCTTGAAACGCAACTTGGATTGATTGATATGACCGGTATCGAAAACTATCTCCAAGCGCAATTTGTTGATGAAGATTAACTAACGTTTCACTAACGTCACTACCGAAGCTGAGTGTATGCGTTGCCTACAACGCACACTCGGCAACCTAGCCAAGTTTGTCATACCTAACTCATCTTTTCTCTTGCTTAAACTGCTTTCTTTCTGTACTATTCCGGCTCCTTAAATCTCAGTCAATTATCTTTAGTTCCTTGCTTCCTCTGGACGACTGAGCCAATTGTGGAAGCTGAATAATCCGTAAGGAGCAACCCATGCGTCATTACGAAATCGTATTCATGGTGCACCCAGATCAAAGCGAGCAAGTTGCTGGCATGATCGAGCGTTACACTGGTTCAATCACTGAAGCTGGCGGTACTATCCACCGTCTAGAAGACTGGGGTCGCCGTCAACTGGCTTACCCAATCAACAAGCTTCACAAAGCTCACTACGTTCTAATGAACGTGGAAGCTGATCAAGCTGTTATTGATGAGCTAGAAACAGCTTTCCGTTTCAACGATGCAGTTCTACGTAACATGATCATGCGTACTAAAGCGGCTATCACTGAGCAATCTATCATGCTTAAGCAGAAAGAAGAGCGTGCTCCTCGTCGCGAAGAGCGTGCTGAAGCTAAGCCAGAAGCAGCGGCTGAGTAATTTCACTTATGACCAATCGAATGGAGCTCAGTGGCACCATTGCTAAGCCTCCCATTCGAAGTAAAAGCCCAAGTGGTATTGAACACTGTCGGTTTTGGTTAGAGCATCGCTCGACCATGATTGAAGCTGACCTACCGAGACAAGTCTATTGTCGTCTACCGGTCGTGATCAGTGGGCAAAGGTCACAAGCATTGACTCAGAATTTAGTACAAGGCAGTAACATTAAGGTAAGTGGTTTTGTCGCTTATCAAACCGGCCGAAATGGCGTTGGGAAATTAGTGTTACATGCCGACAACATTACTCAAATTTAAGATCAGGAGATAGCCCATGGCTCGTTTCTTCCGTCGTCGTAAATTCTGCCGTTTCACTGCAGAAGGCGTACAAGAGATTGATTACAAAGACGTAGCAACTCTTAAAAACTACATCACTGAAGCTGGTAAAATCGTTCCTAGCCGTATCACTGGTACAAGCGCTAAATACCAACGTCAACTAGCTCGCGCTATTAAGCGTTCACGCTACCTAGCTTTACTTCCGTACACTGACAAGCATCAGTAATCGGTCGTTTTATTAAGAAAGAGGATTAAGCAATGCAAGTTATTCTACTTGATAAAATCGGTAACCTAGGTGGTCTTGGTGACACTGCAAACGTTAAATCTGGCTACGCTCGTAACTTCCTTATCCCACAAGGTAAAGCAGTTATGGCAACTAAGACTAACGTTGAGATGTTCGAAGCTCGTCGCGCTGAGCTAGAAGCAAAAGTTGCTGAGCAACTTGCTGCTGCAGAAGCTCGCGCTGAGAAAGTGAACGCACTAGAAGCGGTCGTTATCGCTTCTAAAGCAGGTGACGAAGGTAAACTATTCGGTTCTATCGGTACTCGTGATATCGCTGATGCAATCACTGCAGCTGGCGTTGAAGTAGCTAAGAGCGAAGTTCGCCTACCTGAAGGTGCTCTACGTACTACTGGTGAGTTTGAAATCAGCATCCAACTTCACTCTGAAGTATTTGCTGCTATCAACCTACAAGTTGTACCAGCTGAGTAATTCAGCCTTAAGACGAATAGCAAAACACCAGCCTCGGCTGGTGTTTTTTTATGTCTGCTATTTTGCTCAGGGTTCTTCTTTCATTTAGAACACAAACAGCAAGTTGACCGAAAACATACTATCAGCTTTGCTTAGCCCTTCTGGAACCTTATCGTGATATTGGCGGTTATGAGTGAGCTTAAGCGCAATATCCTCAGTGATGTTGTTGGTGACACTGATGTCGGTATCGGTTCGGGTGTTACTGTGGCCGCTAACCCAAGTCACGTCCGCGGAGAGACGTAGGCTTTCAAGCACTTGCCAACTGCTGTTGATGTTGCCACGAAAAATCGCTTCCCTCACAATGTTGGGAAAGATGATATCGTCATCATCAATTTCATCAAGGTTGGGTTCTTGGTAGCGATAACCCGGACCGACTTCGACTTCAAGCAAGAAGTCATCCGTGTTTGATAACTGATAACCGAGCCCTCCCGAAAGCGTGTGATCTTTGTAGTACGCGGTGTACTTTGAGTTGACGCCTTTATAACTCGAATAGAGGTAGGTCTTGGGCCCAAGTTTATAGTCACCTTGCATAGTGTAGGTGGACTGCCGCTTGTCTTCTGTCCCATCTTTGTAGAGCAGGTAGTATTTCCACTCTCCGCTGGTACGGTAGCGACCTTTAATGTACTCGGCACTTAAACGAGAGTTGAGCGATTCGGAGTCGGAATTGCCCTTGTGTGCTTGATAGCCGAACTCGACCTCTGTATCCCAGGGGGAAGGTACTTGGATATCCATTTCACTTTGATCCGTACTATCTGCGTAGGCCAAGGACGAGCCTATTAACCCCACGCACAATAACCAAAGTTTTGACACTCAGTACCTCTCGGTCGAAAAATAACAGGGCGCAATAATAAACAGGCTTTGTATAGACTTGGTCAGGGCGGAGTCAAAACTCAAATCGGATCGTTGTTCCTAGCTTGAAACGGGAGACATAGCGATGATTCTCGTTATAATGTCCGGTCAGGAACAAGTTGTTGAGTGAAATCATGGCCCAGAGCAAAGTAGAGAATCGGAACCTTAAACCACGAGACGCCCAAGTCGATGCCATCAAAGTCCCACCGCACTCATTAGAAGCCGAGCAGTCGGTCATTGGTGGCTTGCTGTTGGATAACGAGCGTTGGGATACCGTCTCTGAGCGTGTGGTCGCCAAAGATTTCTACAGTCGACCTCACCGTTTAGTGTTTCAAGCGGTACAAGCCATTTTGGAAGACAACAAGCCACTTGATCTCATCACCTTGTCAGAATTTTTAGAGCAGCGCGAACAGCTTGATGAAGTAGGCGGCTTTGCTTATCTGGCGGACTTAGTCAAAAACACCCCGAGTGCGGCGAACATCAATGCGTACGCAGACATTGTGGCTGAGCGCGCACTGGTTCGCGACTTGATCGGTGTTGCCAATGAGATTGCCGATGCCGGCTACGATCCACAAGGACGCAGCTCAGAAGATCTGCTCGACTTGGCTGAGAGTAAAGTATTTGCCATTGCCGAGTCCCGCACCAATGAGAATGAAGGTCCGCAAAACGTCGACAACATTCTAGAAAAAACCCTCGAACGTATCGAACTGTTGTACAAAACGCCGCAAGACGGGGTGACTGGCGTCAACACGGGCTTTACGGATCTCAACAAGAAAACCGCGGGTCTACAGGGTTCTGATTTGGTCATTGTCGCAGCGCGTCCATCGATGGGTAAAACCACCTTTGCGATGAACTTATGTGAGACCGCGGCGATGGAACAAGACAAGCCCGTGCTGATCTTCTCTCTTGAGATGCCCGCGGAACAGATCATGATGCGTATGCTCGCCTCGTTGTCGCGTGTTGATCAAACGAAAATTCGTACCGGTCAGTTGGATGATGAAGACTGGGCGCGTATCTCATCGACCATGGGGATTCTCATGGAGAAGAAGAACATGTACATCGATGACAGCTCAGGTTTGACACCGACGGAAGTGCGCTCGCGCGCTCGTCGTGTGGCTCGCGATCATGGCGGTCTGTCGATGATCATGGTCGACTACCTTCAGCTCATGCGCGTCCCTGCGATGTCGGATAACCGGACGTTGGAAATTGCAGAGATTTCTCGCTCATTGAAAGCGTTGGCTAAAGAGCTCAATGTGCCTGTGGTGGCGCTGTCTCAGTTGAACCGTTCGTTGGAGCAACGAGCCGATAAACGTCCGGTGAACTCGGATCTGCGTGAATCGGGCTCTATCGAGCAGGACGCCGACTTGATCATGTTCATCTACCGTGACGAGGTGTACAACCCAGATAGCCCGATGAAAGGGACCGCAGAGATTATCTTGGGTAAGCAGCGTAACGGTCCGATTGGTTCAGTGCGACTGACCTTCCAAGGTCAATGGTCGCGCTTTGACAATTACGCGGGTCCTGCGTTTGATATGGATGATGAATAATCGATGAGTTACATGAAAGCGGCAACCGCATCGATTAATTTGGATGCGCTGAAACACAATTTGGCTCGCATTAAACACCAAGCGCCGAGCAGCAAAATCATGGCCGTGGTGAAAGCGAACGGATACGGGCATGGACTTCGTCACGTTGCCAAGCACGCTGAAGGTGCGGACGCGTTTGGCGTCGCGCGCATTGAAGAGGCGCTGGGGCTTCGCGCTTGTGGTGTGGTGAAACCTATCCTCCTTCTCGAAGGCTTTTATTCACCAGGGGATTTACCTGTATTAGTCACCAACAACATCCAAACGGTGGTGCACTGTGAAGAGCAGCTTCAAGCATTAGAAGATGCCGAGTTGGATACTCCTGTTGTGGTTTGGCTGAAAGTCGACAGCGGTATGCATCGCTTAGGTGTCAGGCCAGAGCAATACGAAACGTTTGTTGCCCGTTTGAAGCGCTGCCCGAATGTGGCGAAGCCGCTGCGTTACATGAGTCATTTTGGCTGCGCTGATGAGCTCGAAAGCAGCACCACGCAAGAGCAAACCGAGCTGTTTCTCTCTTTGACGCAAGGTTGTGAAGGTGAGCGTTCTCTCGCCGCGTCTGCGGGTTTACTGGCTTGGCCAGAGAGCCAGTTAGAGTGGGTAAGACCCGGCATCATCATGTATGGCGTGTCGCCATTTAATGATCAAAGTGCGGCGGATCTCGGCTATCAGCCAGTGATGACGTTAAAATCTCACCTCATTGCGGTTCGAGATGTGAAGCAAGGGGAAAAGGTCGGTTACGGCGGCACATGGACTTGCGCGCAAGACACCAAAGTCGGCGTGATTGCGATTGGTTACGGCGATGGCTACCCAAGAACCGCGCCCAATGGCACCCCTGTGCTGGTCAATGGTCGCAGAGTGCCGATTGTCGGTAGAGTGTCGATGGATATGCTAACGGTCGATCTTGGCGGTGACGCACAAGACAAAGTGGGTGATGAAGCGATTCTTTGGGGGCAAGATTTACCCTCCGAAGAGGTGGCGTCCCACATTGGCACCATCGCCTATGAACTGGTGACTAAGCTCACTTCGCGTGTTGAGATGGATTACCAGAAGTCTCTGCAAAGCTATGAATAAACTGCGAATGCTGGCCCTAGTGGCCAGCTTTTTTATCGCTACCTTTTGCCACAGTGGCGAGAAAGATTCTGCGTTTCTGCCCTTTTATTTTAGTACCGAAACGCTCGGTAATACCTTCGGTGTTGCTGGGGTGGCGAAAGGCGTAGGGCAACCGCAAACCGTGCTCTTTGGCATGGGGTTGTACTCTGATAAAGCCAGTTATCTTGGTTATGTTGCGGCGTTCAATTACGCACTCTCCTCTCATTGGCTGGTCAGTACGCAGATGTACCAAGCGCGCTTTAATGACAACCCTTATTACCTTGGAGAGCAGGGTAGCAATGCGTCGCCTACGGGGGGCAGCACCATCACCAACGGTGATGAGCAGAACTACCAATTCGAGTTTAAATATTTGCTCCCTTGGGGGCTGGTTTCACAGCAAGGCATGAGTGGTGTGTTTGCGCCGTCACGTCCGGTCAGCACCGCCTCACCTTACGACTCTGGCGTCACTTCCATCAGCGTGACGCCGTTTTACTCAGAGCGTCAATTGGATGTCTACACGCAAGCAGAGAAAGCCACTGGCGTTGAGGTGAGCCTAGATTGGGATAATAGAGACAGTGTCCGCAACCCAACCAAAGGCTCACACTCGGCGTTCACGGTCAGCATGGGCACAGAGCAGCGCCTTAGCGATAGCTGGATAAAGTGGGAAGCGCAGAACAGCCAGTATGTTGCCCTTGGCCCTTTGGGCAGTTGGTTTGATCAGCAAGTGCTGGCGTTTGATGTCTATGCCGCAGACACGCCGACCTGGGATGCCTGTGAGGGTTGTGCGAGACCGCCAGAGCAACTTCAGGCGCGACTTGGCGGTTTATATCGCCTACGAGGCTTTACCGCAGGGCGGTATCACGGTCGCTCGGCGCTGCACTACTCGATAGAGTATCGTGTCTTACCCGATTGGCAGCCGCTAGAGAGTGTGCCCGTTCTTAATTATTACGATCTGCCTTGGTGGCAGTGGGTACTGTTTGCCGAAGCTGGTCGTGTGGCTGATGATTTTGATTTAGCCACACTCCACTCAGATATGCAGTGGAACCTTGGCGGAGCAGTGAGGCTTCAGGTCGAAGGCGTGGTCGTTCGCGCCGAAATCGCGAAAGGAGCGGAAGAAGGCACGTTTCGCGTGATGATCAATCAGCCGTTCTAATCACACCGATGGGCTCTACTCTCCTTGTAGGGTGGCCATAATGGTTCGTGTCCCACCGTTGTCTCGGTGTTCACCCAGATAAATCCCCTGCCATGTGCCCAGTGCTAATCGACCTTGTCGAATCGGAATCATGACACTGGCGCCGAGAATCGATGCTTTAATGTGCGCGGGCATATCATCATCACCTTCATAAGTATGACGGTAGTAAGGCGCGTTTTGTGGCACAAAGTGATTAAAGTGCGCTTCCATATCGCTGCGCACGGTAGGATCGGCGTTCTCATTGAGGGTAAGACTTGCGGACGTATGTTGGATGAATAGCTGTAATAAACCGACAGAAATCGATTGAATTTGTGGCAATTGTTGCTCAATTTCATCGGTAATGAGATGAAACCCGCGCGGTTTCGCGCGCAATTGTACTTGGGCCTGAGACCACATAAAGACTCCTTATCTAGACAAACCCGCTGGCAACATTGCTTAGGGTTAGTGCAGTGATTAACGGTGCAGCATCACCAAAATCAATGCTATTATTCCACGTGCAACGACGCAGTTGCTCGGTTTTGAAGCGGGTAACGTGACCTAACTCAAAGAGAGTGAGGGTACCCTAGGTCATAATGAGCAACTGAAAAAAAATTACAATTATTCTTCATTTTCAAATTCGGGGATTCCACCAGTTTTCGCTAGACTGAATGGAATAAAAACGGACTGTAACATCGGGATAACGACCATGTTGAAAACTATCAATCCAACGCAGACATCCGCTTGGAAAGCACTCACTGCACATTTTGAATCCGCGCAAGATATGGATCTTAAAGCGCTCTTCGCACAAGACCCAGCGCGCTTTGACAAATTTTCTACTCGCTTTGGCGACGATATGCTTGTCGACTACTCAAAAAACCTCATCAATGAAGAGACGTTAAAGCACCTGTTTGCTTTGGCACAAGAAACGGATCTGGCGTCCGCGATTGAGGCCATGTTCAGTGGTGACACCATCAACCAAACTGAAGGCCGCAGCGTTCTGCACGTGGCGTTGCGTAATCGCAGCAACACGCCAATTATGGTCAATGGTGAAGATGTGATGCCAGCGGTGAACGCGGTTCTAGAGAAGATGAAATCGTTCTCTGAGCGTGTGATTGGCGGTGAGTGGAAAGGCTACACAGGCAAAGCCATCACCGATGTCGTGAACATTGGTATCGGCGGCTCTGACCTAGGTCCATACATGGTGACTGAAGCGCTCGCGCCGTACAAAACACACCTCAACATGCACTTTGTCTCTAACGTTGATGGCACCCACATCGCTGAAACGTTGAAGAAAGTAAACCCAGAAACCACACTCTTCCTTGTGGCATCGAAAACCTTCACCACGCAAGAAACCATGACCAATGCGCACTCTGCTCGTGATTGGTTCTTAGCATCAGCGGGTGATGAAGCGCACGTAGCTAAGCACTTTGCGGCCTTGTCGACTAACGCTAGCGCGGTGTCTGAGTTCGGTATTGATACCGACAACATGTTTGAGTTCTGGGATTGGGTCGGCGGTCGTTACTCACTGTGGTCTGCGATCGGTTTGTCGATTGTATTGGGTGTCGGCTACGACAACTTCATCGAGCTACTGACCGGTGCTCATGAGATGGACAACCACTTCAAGTCGACAGAGCTTGAGAGCAACATTCCAGTGATCATGGCGTTGATCGGTATTTGGTACAACAACTTCCACGGCGCAGAGTCGGAAGCGATCTTGCCATACGATCAGTATATGCACCGCTTCGCGGCGTACTTCCAGCAAGGTAACATGGAATCCAACGGTAAGTTTGTCGATCGCAACGGTGATGCTGTGACTTACCAAACGGGCCCTATCATTTGGGGTGAGCCAGGAACCAATGGTCAGCACGCGTTCTACCAGTTGATTCACCAAGGCACTAAGTTGATCCCATCGGACTTCATTGCGCCAGCGTTGAGCCACAACCCAACCGGTGATCACCATCAGAAATTGATGTCGAACTTCTTTGCTCAGACTGAAGCACTTGCGTTTGGTAAATCTGCAGAGACAGTGAAAGCGGAGTTCTTGGCGGCAGGCAAAACGGAGCAGGAAGTGGAAGCCCTGGTGCCATTCAAAGTGTTTGAAGGTAACCGCCCAACGAACTCCATCTTGGTTAAGCAGATCACTCCACGCACATTGGGTCAATTGATTGCGATGTACGAGCACAAGATCTTTGTTCAAGGCGTGATTTGGAACATCTTCAGCTTCGACCAATGGGGGGTGGAGCTCGGTAAACAGTTGGCGAACCAGATCCTACCTGAACTCGGCGATGACGCGCCAGTGAGCTCTCACGATAGCTCGACCAATGGCTTGATCAACGCGTTCAAAGCACTGAAAGCGTAATGATCGGCTGTTGACCGCCAAGTATGAAAACGCCAGCGATGTCGCTGGCGTTTTTTTGTCGTTTGATTTTGTTTGTCGGCCACTACACCGTGTGGTGAATCGAGGAGTTTGACGCGTCGGTATTGGCGCTAAATTTCTGATTGAGGAGCGCCAACAGCTGATCGTAATACTGGGTATTGGGCTTATTCCCTAGCAGTTTGCACAGCTCGTTGCCGGTAGGGCTAAAACGGTAGTAGAGCAGTCTCACGCCTTTGCTGTGCGCTTGCAACAAGAGTTGTTTGCCTTGGTAGGTCAACGCCAGTGGTGAGTCGAGCTCAATCTCGCCCGATTCGAGCTCTGCTGAGTGCATTAGCCCCAGTTCAAACAATACCAATAAACTCGAATAGGGGAGTTGGAAGTTGCCGACATTGATGTTGTTGGTGGTATTTCGCTTGCCAAAACTAAAAATGCCCCCTTGGGCGCGGTAACCGATCAAGAGCTTGCGGCTGTTGTCTCCGCCAAAACTGCACGCCAGTGAGGATGCGCGTTGTAAGATCTGCGCCTCTTTGGGCGTCATATCTTGCAGCACTTTTAGGGCTTTCATCGACGTGGAGCCAGGGTTGGTGACTTCACGCTTCAGCACCTGAGCCCACAAACGTTGCATAGCGCTGTTGTGCACCTCTTGCGCCATATCGAAGAATCGATACAACCAATCTTGGTCAGGATCGCCTGCGGTTTCGTTCTTACATGAGGTGTGAGCAAGCTTTAGGATCTGCTCAAGGTTTTTCTGTCTGAGCTCTTTGCGTTTACGCTCGCGCAACAAAGCGCGTTCGAGTGCCGTTTTTTCCGGTGTTTGCGCTTGCAGCATGGCATCCAACCCATATTGCTGGGCGATGGTGAGGATACGGCTGGCGCTGTCTTTGACGTAGCTGGACTTTTTTTCTTG
Source organism: Vibrio sp. R10-SG-ISO4 (assembly GCF_059834135.1). Lineage (NCBI taxonomy): Bacteria > Pseudomonadati > Pseudomonadota > Gammaproteobacteria > Vibrionales > Vibrionaceae > Vibrio > Vibrio sp. R10-SG-ISO4. The sequence goes on along the minus strand of NZ_JCBDHJ010000001.1, from coordinate 128,133 downwards.
CTTATCGGTGTGGGTAGCGTCGTGCTCAATCACAACCGGCTTATTTGGCTCAGACATGATGATATTCCTTAGCAGTCATATCGTTATTAAATCATATTGCACAGCGATGCCGGATGCTACCCGCCATAGAGTGTGATGCTTATCCGAATAAGATTATAAAAATATCACTATCACGAATGATAATAAGTTGTTAAAATTGTTGCTATTGTTTTGGAGGGCTTTATGAAGTTTTCAAGTGATGAAAAACTGAAAAAGCACCTGCTAATCGCCTTTTTACTCCTGACTTATCTCGGGATCCTAGCGTATCTCTCTCGATATCTGACCTAAGCTGGGCGTTTAACAGGTTGCTTTATTGTTAATGGATTCGAGGGGTTACTGATCGTCGTACTCAGTAATCGCGGTGCCTTCAATCAGGTAACCCGTTTCGGCCAACTCATGACTCATGGTTTCTGTCTTGAGCGTACCGACCACATAAATCACGTCCCACAGCTGTTGCACTGGTGCCCCTTGAGGGAACTTCACGTAAATGATCTGGTTTGGTGGCGGTGGCGGTACGTGAATACAGGCACCAAAGTAAGGTACAAGCAAGAATTCGGTGACCTTCTCTGCATCTCCTTCTAAAGGAATGACAAAGCCAGGGATTCGCACTGTGCTGCCGTTAAGATCTTGGCGCACGCCACCAATCTTTGATTGCTCCATCGTGCCACCTGAGTGGTCTACGTTCGGATCCGGCATGCCGAATGAGTCAAACTGGTTGCGTTCATTCTCTGGTACGAGATCGATCCACTCTAAGGTTAATGGCTCCGAGGCGTGGCTGAAAAAGCTGGTCATTACCATGCTTATTGCCAGCATAAATATAGAAACTATTTTGGTCATAATTACACTCTAATTGTCATTCCATCACTGAGAGATTGCCTGTAGGCGCGCAACGCGGGAATAAAGCCAATGACGGTTCCCGCCAGTTGAACAGCACCAAGTAGCATCAGTTCATACTGGGACAATATCTGCATTTGTAGGTTGATGCCATAGCTTTGTTGGATAATCGGCGCGGCAATGGCGAGCGCGAGATACAAGAAAGCGGTGCCGGTTAAGATGCCGATGAAGGTCAGCGTACTGGCTTCTAAAATCAGCAAACTAAAGACATGGCGCGGTCTTGCGCCCATCGCGCGGAGAATCGCCATCTCTCGGCGGCGCTCTTGTAGGCTGGTTAACAGGCTCGACAGCATCCCCAATAACCCGGCGACCACCACAAAGCCAGAGACGGCCATCAGCGCTTGCTCGGCGACTGACATCATGCTCCACAACTCATGCAGAGCGATCCCCGGCATGATCGCGCTGAGCGGCTCTTTCGGGTAGGTGTTGATGGCACGCTGCAAGCTGAAGGTCTGAATTTTAGACTTTAGCCCGATCAGCATCGCAGTGATTTGTTTCGGCTGGAAGTCCATGCTGGCCAACTGATCCGCGTCTGGGTTGTTGCCCATATTGGCGCCGCTTTCCCACCCCACATGAATGGCTTCAATCGCCTCTAGCGAGACATGCACCGTTTTGTCTACGGGTGTGCCGGTGGGCGCTAAAATACCGACGACAGTAAAAGGGGCATTCTCATGACGGTTAAACGCCACATCACTAATGCCATGCGCAATGATGATCTCTTCACCGACTTTATAGCCCAGTTCTTTGGCCACATCGGCGCCAATCACCGCTTCCAGTAAAGATTCAAACTCGCGCCCTTGCTTGATGACCAGCGGCTGCTTTTGTCCGTATCGATAGTGTTCAAAATAGCTGTGGTTGGTGCCCATCACGCGAAAACCTCGGTGCGAGTCACCTAGCGAGATAGGAATGGCCCAGTCGACCGCGCGATGTTGGCTAAATTCTTTGTAACTTTGCCAATCGATATTATTGGTCGCGTTGCCAATTCGAAACACGGAGTAGAGCAGCAGATTGACCTGCCCAGAGCGTCCACCAACAATCAAATCTGTGCCTGAAATGGTATTGGCAAAGCTGGATTTGGCTTGGGTTCGAATTCGCTCGACACCCAGTAGCAGCACGACGGAAATGGCCACGGTCAAAATGGTCAAGATGGCCGTCATTTTTCGGTTGCGTACACTTTTAAACGCAAGGCTGAGAGTCGGGGTCATACCTGGGCTCCTGCTTGATTGATCTGTTGTAAGTCGAGCGTGCGATCAAATTGCGCTTCTAAGGTCGGGTCATGACTCACAAACAGCAGGGTAGAGTTGGCTTGGTTGACTTGCTCAAGCAACAGTTCAATAAAAGCGCTGCGGTTGTTGTAATCGAGCGCAGAGGTCGGCTCATCGGCAATAATAATTTGTGGCTGACCGATCAAGGCTCTAGCGGCTGCGACGCGTTGCTGCTGACCAATACTCAGTTCCACCACAGGTTTATTGATCAGTGCCTGTGGCAGACGTAATTTATCCAATAGCTGTTTGGCGTTCTCTTGCAATGATGGGGTTACTTGGCTGCGTCTTAGCGCTGAAAACTGGCACGGCAGCATGACATTTTCCAATACGCTCAAATAGGGCAGCAAATTGAACTGCTGGAAGATGTAGCCTATTTGGTCGGCGCGAAAACGGTCACGAGCACTGCCTGAAAGGGCAGACAGCTCATGGCCAAGAACTCGAACTTGACCATTTGAGGTGCTATTGATGCCAGTGAGTAAGCCAAGCAGTGTTGATTTCCCGCAGCCACTTGGGCCTTTGATAAACAGATGTTCGCCGCGATTCACGGTTAACGACGGGATGACTAATGTTGGCTCACTGTTGCCAGGCCAGGTGTAACTTACTTGGTTTAACTCGACAACGGGATGCGCTTCTTTTGTCGCCATGAAGAGTCCTTGAGCTTGAAGGCGGCCCAACAGTTGGGCCGCGAATGAGGGTTAATGCTTAAACATCAACGATTAAAATGCAATACGAGTTTGACCTTGACCGAGTTTCAATGCGGCTTGCGTTTGATCGGTCAATAGGTTCACGCTGATCGCTTCCGTTGATGGGAAGTGGTTAAACCATTGCGTGTCGATGCTATTAAGCGCTTGAATGCTTTCACACTCATAGTGGTACTCGATGGTGAATTCACCGTGACCACCGTGCGACTCGTGATCGTGTGAGTCATGATCGTGCTTATCATGGTCATGGCTGTCGTGATCGTGTGAGTCATGATCGTGTTTATCGTGGTCATGGCTGTCGTGGTCGTGTGAGTCATGATCGTGCTTATCATGGTCATGGCTGTCGTGGTCGTGAGAGTCATGATCATGCTTATCGTGGTCATGGCTGTCGTGATCGTGTGAATCATGATCGTGGTCATCGTGCCCCTCTTCACCGAGTGTATGAGAGACAGAGCGATGCTCAAGGCGACAGTTGGCCTGTGAGGCCAGCGTGAAAATGGTGCTTGCATCGTTGAGTGTGGTGACGGCGCGGCTTAGTGTCTCTTTTTGCTCATCGGTGCTTGGTGCGTGTTCAAAACCGACGACATCGGCGCCGGGAGCGGTGATTTCGATCAATAGCTCTTTGCCATCTTGGGCAATGTTAAACTCCACTTGACCATGGACGTGGGCATCGTGCTGACGAAATGTCTCTTCGGCAAAGGTGGTGGTTGAGAAAGCAAGCGTCATACCCAGTGCGATTGGTGTGAATGTGTTCATGTTAATTCCTGTGATGATTCATTAAAGGTTTGCCCAACATCGGGCGTTAAAAGGTGCATGAACCTAAGGTGGGTGGCGAGCGAGCTAGGTACGCAAAGGTGCCGAGTTGACGAGAGTAACGAGGCAGCGCCGTCAATACCGAAAAGCGGCTGGGTAACAGGACAACGATAAGCAGCGCGGCCATGATGCCGTGATGCAAAGCGAGAAACAGCTCGCATTGATGATGGGTGTGGTGATCAGGGTGATGATCTAAGGCGTGTTCCACAGACGCGAAGCTGAGCCATAAGGTCAGCAAGATCGTGGTGAACACGATCAGAGTTCGGTGTGGCGTCGAGAAGAACAATCGCATTATCGGCACATCATCAAAAGCAAACAGGAGCTGTTATAATATAACAACTCCTGTCAGCCGAACAATCGAAACTGTATTACAGATTGTCACGCACAAGATTGAGTACCGTCTCAATCTCAGTCTCAGAGAGAGTGCCTTCTTTGACAAACAGTACTTGGCCTTGCTTGTCTTGCACTATGATCGCCGACGATTTCTCTGCCAGTGCCCATGCGTTGGCCACTGCCCCTTCTTCATCTAACACCATGGAAGACCAAGGAAAGGACAGCTTGCTGTCTTCAGCCGAGGATTTGACGAAAGAGCCCGTCCCCCAAATCGCATCATCTTGGTTAATGATTGAGGTCGTTTGATACTGATCCTCTGGAAATTTTGCCGCCGTAATGGCCGCCATCAGTGGGGCGTTCATCTCTTTGGCGCTGCTACGACCCGCGATCGCTTGGATCACTCTGACCTTGCCCACCAGGTCAGTCGATGACCAAGGGGCAAAGCGGGTTTGGTCACCATCAAGCAAAATTTCACCGTGACTGCTGACGTCCACCGCGGGTACGGCTTGGCCAACCGTCAGGTTGTGCGCAAAGGAGAGCGCTGGAGAGCAAGCCAGCATGAGAGCGAGTAGGGTTTTGTTTTTCATTATGTTCTTCCTTTTATGGTTGCGGAAAAAGTATATACCCTAAATAGACAAAGGGTAGGAATTGTCCTTATTCCTACCCTTGAAAATGTGAATGAGGCAAAATTCGCCGCTTAGATAAAGCAGACGCCCGTTCCACCTAGTCCACAATAGCCGTCTGGGTTTTTGGCTAAATATTGCTGGTGGTACTCCTCGGCGAGATAGTAGGTACCCGCGGGTAAAATGTCGGTGGTAATGGCGCCAAACTGATCGCCGAGCAACGCTTCGTAACGCGCTTTAGATGCAATGGCGGTTTGGTATTGTTCATCGCTAAATAGGTAGAGTGCCGAGCGATACTGAGTGCCGATATCATTGCCTTGACGCATGCCTTGAGTCGGGTCGTGACGCTCCCAGAATTTCTCCAATAAGGCGTCAAAGCTTAAGCGGCTAGGATCAAACACTACGCGTACCACTTCAGTGTGGCCAGTGTTGCCGGTACACACTTCATCGTAAGTGGGGTTGGGAGTAAAACCACCGGAGTAGCCGACCGAGGTGGTGATCACGCCATCAAGTTGCCAAAACAGGCGTTCGGCGCCCCAGAAACATCCCATGCCGATCAAGACTTCCTCGCAACCTTGTGGCGCTGGTGCGGTCATATTGGATTGATTGACGAAGTGAGTGGGGTTGATGACCATTGGTGTTTCTCGACCGGGTAGGGCAAGATTGGGGTCGATCATGGTCTGTTTGCCTGCCATTGAATTGTCCTTTGTCAGTTATTTGAAAATAGAGCCGCTCATCTGCTGTTTTCGTACAGACTTATGAATTCACTGGCGCTATTATTTTGGTCATTACGTTTGGGTACCTAATTAAGCATGATAAGAACCTCTTTACCAGCACTGTTAACGCTCTTTCTCTCTACAGGGGCACTCGCGCAAGAGGTCTCTTTGTCGATTCTTGGTTTGGACGGCGAGTTAGAAGATAACGTCGAGGCGTATTTATCCTCGATCCCCGAAAAGGAATACAGTACCGGTCTTCGTTTTCAAGCTCGTCTCGAGCGCACCATCACCGAAGCGTTGAATGCGCTTGGTTATTATCACCCAGAGTTTACGTTTCAAGTCGGAAAAGAGAGCACAGAGCTGAGCGTTACGGTGCAGCCCGGCGAGCCAATCTTGATTGAGAAAGTCGATGTCCAAATCGCCGGTGAAGCGGCCAATGATGCCGACTTCAGTGCCTTGATTGCCCAAAGCGGTTTGGTCGAAGGTGCTAGGCTCAATCACAGCCAATACGACGCGCTGAAATCTGGGATTCGCAATTTAGCGCTGCGCAAAGGCTACTTTGAAGGCGATTATCAAGTCAGCCGCCTAGAGATTGCACCTGAGTTGAATCAAGCCTTTATTCGCCTCTACTACGACAGCGGTATGCGCTATGCGTTTGGTCGAAATACCATTAGCGGCAGCCAAATCCGCGAGGACCGTGTGGTGTCCTTATCCCCCTATGAAGAGGGCGAGCCCTATTTGGTCTCCAAAGTGGGGGAATACAACCAAAATCTCTCCAATACTGATTGGTTTTCATCGGTGTTTGTCGAGCCTGATCTGAGTTACCTAGGTCAAACTCGTGAGCTGCCGATGAAAGTGTCACTCGCCCCACAAGCGCGCAATCAAATCGAGACGGGTATTGGCTACTCGACCGATGTGGGCGTGCGTGGCACGCTCAAATGGAAAAAGCCTTGGGTGAACGATAAGGGCCACAGCTTTGACAGCAGTTTCTCTTTGTCGATTCCAGAGCAGACCATCACCGCAGGCTATAAAATACCGCTGCAAGACGCGCTCAATGAGTACTACCGCATTCAGTATGGGATGAAAAACCTCGACCAGCGGGACACGCAAAGTCTCGAGTCCAACTTATCTGTTGAACGCCATTGGGTGCTTGACAGCGGCTGGCACCGAACCGTGTATGTTCGCTATTTGCTCGAAAGTTACGAGCAAGGCTTGCAAGACGATACCGGACACTTCCTTCTACCGGGTATCTCCTTCTCACGCAGTCGTGTTCGTGGCGGCACTATGCCGATGTGGGGGGACAGACAAAGCGTCACCATAGAGTATGGCGACCCGAGCGTGATTTCCGAAACGCGTGTGACGCGCATTATGGGCGGCACCACCTGGATTCGTGGCATTGGCCAGAACCATCGCGGTATTTTACGTGTTGATGGCGGGGCGAACATCGCCGAAGAGTTTGACAAGCTATCGCCGTCACTGCGTTTCTTTGCCGGTGGTGACAATAATCTGCGCGGCTACGGGTATGAGTCGGTCTCTCCGGTGGATGAAAGTGGCGCCCTGACCGGTGCCAAGTACATTGCTACCTCCACTTTAGAGTATCAATATCGCGTGCACGGCAACTGGTGGGGCGCGCTGTTTTTCGACTACGGTGATGCGTTTAATGACACACCCGATTTCAAACGAGGGACGGGTTTTGGAGTTCGCTGGGCGTCTCCGGTTGGGCCTGTGAGACTGGATTTTGCTTGGGGATTGGATGCGGATCCGGGTGATGAGTTCCGTGTCCACTTTACTCTGGGGCCTGATCTATGAAAAAGCGCATTCTCACTTGGACAAAATGGCTAACGGTACTGACGACAGGGCTACTTACTGCGCTGCTGGTGCTTGTCGGGGTCATCCTGTTTACCAATCCTGGGCTCAATGTCTTGGTTTGGGCGGCGAATGCGTTTGTGCCGCAGTTAACGATCGAAGGGCACAGTGGGGCTCTCTTTCCGCGCTTTAGTCTCCATCAAGTGCGTTATGTGGATGAGGATTTATCCCTTGATGTTGCCGCCAACAAACTCACTTTAGCGATCAATCCAAACTGTTTTACTGAACCGTCGGTCTGTATTGATGAGATAGCGATGGATGGATTGGACTTTCACATGCCGACGCTGCCGAGCAGTGATGAGTCTGCCTCCGCAGAGGAAGAGGGGGAGCCACTGACGGCGATCACCGCGCCTGTGCCCATTCAAATCAGCCGTATTGCGCTGTCCAATATCAATCTGGATATTTTGGGCAACCAGATCGCGTGGCAGCGTTTCTCGTCTGGAATAAGCTTCCAAGGCAACCGACTGGTGTTGAGCAAAACGCAGCTTGATGGTACTCGCGTGGCATTGGCGCCGAGTGATCCTCAAGCACCACAGGCTCAAAGCGCCGCGCCAGACAGTGACGCCTCCTCACCGATCGTCTTGTCGGACATTACCCTGCCGCTGCAAATCCAACTTTCTCGCTTAGACATCAACGACTTTAGGCTAGAGCAAGAGACACCGCTGGTGGTCAACCACCTAGGGCTTTCAGCGACCGCTCGTGGATCGCGGATACAGGTGGCAACGCTGGAGCTTGATATGCCACAAGGAGAAGCCAACTTACGCGCCGATGTCACCTTAAAAGGTGATTATCCGCTGAGTGCTTCACTTGACGCTATGGTGAAAGACCCGATTGCTAATGGCCAAGTTATTGCGCTTAACCTTGAAGGCAGTGTGCGTGACTTGGCATTGGACGCCGAGTTATCGGGTTTGGCACTGGGCCAAATTGAAGCGCATTTAGCGAGCTTAGATCCCGATTTACCGTTTGAGCTTCACCTGCGTGATGTTGATGCCAGCTGGCCGCTCAGCGGGGAGTCGGATTATCGTGTGGTGTTGCCAGAGTTTTCTGCCCAGGGCTCGTTGCAAGGTTTTCACCTCAATCTGCAAGGGGTGTTGAGCGGAGAAAGCATTCCAGAGCTCGACCTGGCGCTTAAAGGGCAGGGGGATATAGGTCAGATTGAATTGACTGATTTTCTGCTCAAAACGTTAGGCGGTGAAGTTGAAGGTTCACTGCGTGCGGGGTGGCAAGAGCAAGTGAGTTGGGGCGCTAACTTAGCCCTTAGCCATATCCAACCGGGTTTGCAGTGGCCTCAAGCGGAAGGTGACATCAGTGGCACGCTTGAAACCGCAGGCGGTCTGACGGCCCAAGGCGGTTGGCGTGTGGAACGCACCGACCTCAACATTGATGGTCTATTGCGTGGCTATCCGCTTAATATTGCTGGTGATATCGAGGCGTCGGACGCGGCAGGAGATGGCAATGTTCGCGCTAAAACGTCGGGCTTAGTGCTCTCTCATGGCCCTAACAAGATTGCCGCACAGGGCGAGTTGGATAAGCAGTGGGATATGTTACTGACATTGACCTTGCCACAACTTTCAAAAACAGTGCCTGATCTCAAAGGTCAGATTCTGGGGCAAGTGGCGCTGAGCGGAGCGATGACTGAGCCAACCTTAGGGCTAGACATCAACGCCAACCGATTAGCCTGGCAAACCTTATCGCATATTGGCAGCGCGAGCATCAAGGGCAAGGTGACCCCACTGCCTGTGCCGCAAGGCGCTCTACAATTGAACGTTAAGCAGGCGACGGTTCAAGGCGAGCAGATTGAGAGTGTCGCACTGACCTTTTCTGGCTCGCAACAGCAACATAAGCTCAGCTTAGATCTGCTATCTGAGTTGGTGACGAGCCATATCGACTTGCGTGGTGCATTGACGTTAGAGCCGCAGCTGAAGTGGCAGGGCGAACTAGAAGAGGTATCGTTCTCCACCCTGCAGGGCGAATGGATGCTGGCTGACACCACCGCACTGGGCTTTGACGCTGAGCGTAACCAAGTGATGGTTGCGGCGCACTGTTGGCTGCAGTCGGATTCCGCGTTGTGTTTGGATGAGGATATTCAAGTGGGGGAAAGCGGTGAAGCCGCGCTCTCTTTGTCGCAGTTTAATGTCAATCAACTGCATGCCTTTATCCCACCCACCACTCAGCTCAAAGCTGAAGTGAATGCTAATGTGTGGGCGAAATGGTCGCCAGAGACACCGCCTGAAGTAAAAGCCTCGGTGTCGATGCCTGCCGGTCAAGTGACGCAAAAGCTCGAAGAAAATGTCACCTTGGCGTGGCATGCGGTGACACTGGAGGCCGCGCTAGCAAATAACCGTTTGGATGCCGACTGGCTGATTGATGTGCGCGACAATGGCGACCTTTCTGGCCAAGTGAGTCTCCCTAACGTATTGGACGCCAACCCCAAGATCGACGCCAAGCTCGCGTTAACTCCGTTCCACATTGATTTTCTTGCGCCATTAATCGGCGATTTTAGTGAGCTAAAATCGACCATCAGTACCGATCTCGCCATCAGCGGTGCGGTAACGCAACCGAAAGTCGAGGGGCAACTGCTGATCGATAAGATGTCGCTGAAAGGGGAGCTCTCTCCGGTAGAAGTGGATTCAGGTCGAGTGAGCCTCGAACTCAACGGTTATGATGCGCTGCTCGCGGCAAAATTGACCACGCCAGATGGCGATTTGGAACTCTCCGGTGAAGCCGAGTGGCGTGAGCTAAGTAACTGGAACGCGCAACTGCGAGTGTACGCTGAAGAGCTGCTGGTCAATGTGCCGCCTATGGTGGCGCTGAAAGTGCAGCCGGATATGACGATATCGGCCTCGCCTAAATTGGCGCGCGTGGATGGAAGCATTCATCTGCCTTGGGGGCGTATTATCGTCGAAGAGCTACCGCCGAGTGCCATTGGCGTCTCAGACGATCAAGTGTTACTTGATAAAGATCTCCAACCTGTTGAGAACGCCACCGAAGTGCCGTTTAATCTCGAAACCAATATTAATATCAGCATTGGCGATGACTTCAAGCTAGTGGCGTTTGGGCTTGAAGGCGGACTGAAAGGTAACTTGAATGTGGCGCAAAAAGACAAAGGTCCGTTTGTCCAAGGTGAAATCAACATTGTCGATGGTTCGTATCGCTCCTTTGGTCAAGATTTGATCATCAGTGAAGGTAAGATTTTGATGAATGGGCCAGTGGATCAGCCCTATGTGCAGATCACCGCGATTCGAAATCCCGATAACACCCAAGACGACGTGACGGCCGGGGTCAAAGTGACTGGACCGGCCGATGAGCCATCGGTCACCATCTTCTCTGACCCCGCCATGCCGCAAGCGAATGCGCTATCCTATCTATTGCGTGGTCAAGACATTGATGGCGAAGCAGGCGGCAACGCGATGACCACCACACTCATTGGTTTGAGCCTAGCGAAAAGCGGCAAAGTGGTGGGCGAAATTGGCGAAGCCTTTGGCGTTCAGGATCTGCAGTTGGATACCGCGGGCTCGGGTGATGACTCTCAGGTCACGGTGAGTGGTTATATTCTCCCTGGCTTGCAGGTTAAATATGGGGTCGGCATTTTTGACTCGGTGGGCGAGTTTACGGTGCGTTACCGCTTAATGCAGGATCTTTATTTAGAGGCGGTCTCTGGTGTGAGTAGCGCTGTGGATCTGCTCTATCAATTTGAGTTTGATTAATAGTGACTCTAACACAGAGCCGACGTTGAGACACACTCAGACAGAGAAAGGAAATAGGGGCGGGCAATGCAACATCTATTGTTTGTTTATGGCACCTTGCGCAAAGGGGAGTCGAACCAAGATTTTTTAGCTGGCTCGCAGTGTTTGGGTCACTTTGATACACCGCCCTTTTATGCGCTGTATGATTTGGGGCCCTATCCGGCGGTGATTGAAGGACATGATTCGATCTCAGGTGAAGTCTATTTGATCGATGATGTCACGCTCGCACGTATAGATGAACTAGAAGATGTGCCGGTAGAGTATCGCAGAGAGCACATCGATACGCCGTTTGGTCAGGCTTGGATTTACCTCTACCAAGATGTCAGCCAATTGGATGTGTTGATTGCATCGGGCGATTGGTGCCAGCGCGTCTAGCGCCATTTTATGGTGAGAACAAGCGTTCAATAAGGAGAGTCCTATGTTAGCGCTGAAACGTACCATCACACCCGTCGGGGCGTTCGTCGCCCTGTTACTCACAGGCTGTACCACTGTCACTACGCCAACGTCTAACGTCGATCAAGATTGGTATCAGTTCGGTGTTGATCGCGGTGAAAACGGCTTACTGAACTTGTCGCAATCTAAGTTAGCCAAAGCGGATCAAGCTGGCCATTTGAACGACGACCGTTATGCCGCCTATTTGGCCGGATATGAGCAAGGTCGCGGCCAATATTGTCAGCAAAACGCCTACATGCTTGGTGTGAGGGGCAAACCCTATTATGGGGTGTGCGACCGTCTTGACCCCTTCTTCCAGCAAGACTATGTATCAGGGCGTAATTCCACGGCAGGTTCGGGTTTTTAATGGTTGAATACCGATAAAGAAAACGGCCAGAGTGTCACTGCTCTGGCCGTTTTCTGTTATTTAATGAGTCACGGTGGTTGGGTGAGGATTACTTACTCGCGCGCTCAAACGACTCCAGAATCTCTTGGCGCGCGGCAGCGACGTCTTCCCAGCCCTCCACTTTGACCCATTTGCCGCTTTCGAGCTCTTTGTAGCGCTCAAAAAAGTGGGTAATTTGCGCTTTGAGCAGATCAGGAATATCACCGACATCTTGGATGTGCTCGTACTCTTTGGAGATTTTACTGTGCGGCACGGCGAGCACTTTGGCATCTTCACCTGATTCATCGGTCATTTTCAATACACCGACAGGGCGACAGCGAATCACACTACCTGGCATCAAGGGATAAGGGGTCGGCACTAGGACATCAACCGGGTCACCATCTAAAGAGAGTGTGTGATTCACATAGCCATAGTTACATGGATAGAACATAGGCGCGGACATAAAGCGGTCCACAAATACCGCGCCAGAATCTTTGTCGACCTCGTACTTGATCGGATCGGCATTGGCCGGAATTTCGATGACGACATAAATGTCATCCGGGAGTGATTTCCCTGCAGGGACGTGATTAAGACTCATGGGCAAGCTTCCTTGTTATTGGTCGATATGTAGGCAAATACCTTACCGCTAAACTTGGTTTTTTGTAAATGACGGACGATGAGAGCTTGGTCAAGAAAACACCGATTGTGAAGCGCAGCGACTGGGGAAGCGATGGAAGTTCATAAAAAACAAGGCGCTCAGTGAGCGCCTTGAAGAGAATAGCTGAGCCTTATTGGTCTTTGTATTCTGCGAGGAAAGATTCGACTTTCTTGACCATGTTTTTTGAGCCAACAAAGAAAGGCACACGTTGGTGCAGCTCTGTGGGTTCAATATCCATGATGCGTTTCTCACCGTCTGAGGCAATACCGCCCGCCTGCTCAATAATGAACGCCATTGGGTTGCACTCATAAAGAAGACGCAGTTTGCCGTTCGGGTGGCTTTGCGTGCTTGGGTACAGGTAAATGCCTCCTTTCAGTAGGTTACGGTGGAAGTCCGACACCAAAGAGCCAATGTAGCGAGACGTGTACGGGCGACCGTCATTCGGTTCGTTTTCTTGGCAGAATTTGATGTACTTTTTCACGCCCATTGGGAAACGGAAGTAGTTACCTTCGTTAATTGAGTAGATCCGGCCATCTTCTGGCACCATCATATTCTCATGAGACAAGCAGAACGTACCGATCGATGGATCGTAGGTAAAGCCATTGACGCCATTGCCTGTGGTGTAGACAAGCATGGTTGATGAACCGTAAATCACATAACCGGCCGCGACTTGCTTGTTGCCTGGTTGAAGGAAGTCTTCTTCTGTCGGTGGGGTACCGATAGGAGAGACGCGGCGATAGATAGAGAAAATCGTTCCGACAGAGACGTTAACATCGATGTTAGAGGAGCCATCGAGTGGATCCATCAATACCACGTATTTGGCGTTTTTGTTCAGTTCTTTATTGAACGCGACCGCCTCATCTTCTTCTTCACTTGCTACGCCACACACTTGATCGCGTGCTTCAAGTGCTGCTTTGAACTTCTCGTTCGCGTAAACATCCAGTTTTTGTTGGGCTTCGCCCTGAATGTTCTCACTACCAACGGCACCGGTGATATCACCAAGGCCAGCCGCGTTTATTTCGCGGTTGACGATTTTAGCCGCAAGGCGAATCGACGACAGTAGGGATGATAGATCACCGCTAGCGTGGGGGAAGTCCGTCTGTTTTTCAACAATGAACTCGCCAAGGGTGCGCATTCCAGACATGTTTATTCCTTAAAATCGCATAAGTTTGGGGGGAGTTGGGCAACCTCTTGCCATTTTATTATTCGGGCGCAAGAGGGACGAAGCTATGCGTGAGCTTTTGTTTTTGCCTTGAGCAATTGTAAAACCATGATCTTATTATTGGTAACGAACTAACTGTCTGACCTCTCAATTTTTTTGGTAATTATTCAAATATTTTCACGGTTTTTCATCTTGAACAAACTTTGCTCGATTGTGCCAAGATTTCACATCCCAAGGACAAAGAGGTTCGCTTTTCAAGCCATTATCGCCATAATGAGCACTTCAAATTAGCCTTTTCAGGATCACTCTATGCATATTCATATCTTGGGAATTTGTGGCACCTTTATGGGAGGAGCGGCAATTTTAGCGCGTCAATTGGGGCACAAAGTCACCGGCAGTGACGCCAATGTGTACCCGCCCATGAGCACGCTACTTGAATCGCAAGGTATTGAAATTATAGAAGGGTTTGATCCTGCGCAGTTAAATCCGGCGCCCGATTTGGTGGTGATCGGTAATGCGATGAGCCGTGGTAACCCGTGTGTCGAGCATGTGCTTGATAGCAACCTGCGTTACACCTCCGGCCCGCAGTGGCTGCAAGAGTTTCTGCTGCATGACCGATGGGTACTGGCGGTCGCGGGAACGCACGGCAAAACCACCACATCCAGTATGCTCGCTTGGATTCTGGAAGATTGTGGTTATGAACCCGGTTTTCTCGTGGGCGGCGTGCTTGGCAACTTTGGTTTGTCGGCAAGGTTGGGCAACAGCCCGTTTTTCATAGTTGAAGCTGATGAATACGACAGCGCTTTTTTCGATAAGCGTTCTAAGTTCGTTCATTACCATCCACGTACCTTGGTCATGAATAACCTTGAGTTCGATCATGCAGACATCTTCGATGATCTGGAAGCGATTAAGCGCCAATTTCACCATCTAGTGAGAACCGTACCGGGCAATGGTCGGATGTTTACTCCTCAATCAGACCAGGCGCTGCAAGACGTTATTGCCCGTGGCTGCTGGAGCGAACAAGAGTACACAGGGTGCGAATCTGGCTGGCAAGCGCAAAAACAGGCCCAAGATGGCAGTGTCTTTGATGTCTTATTGGCGGGAGAAATAGTGGGTCGAGTGACGTGGAATTTAGTCGGCGATCACAACGTCAGCAATGCGTTGATGGCCATCGCGGCGGCGCGTCATGTGGGGGTCACTCCGGATCACGCTTGTGAGGCGTTAGGGCGCTTTATTAATACCAAACGCCGCTTGGAGTTAAAAGGGCAGGTCAATGACATCACTGTGTATGACGACTTTGCTCATCATCCAACGGCGATTGAACTGACATTGGGCGGCTTACGTAACAAGGTGGGTCAATCCCGAATCCTTGCGGTGTTGGAGCCGCGTAGTGCAACCATGAAACGCGGGGTGCACAAAGAAACGCTTGCGGCCTCATTGCAGGCGGCAGATGAAGTGTTCCTCTTTCAGCCTGAGTCAATTACTTGGTCGGTGAGTGAGATTGCCGAGCAGTGCGCGCAACCCGCTTATGTCTCTGACGACATCGACGACTTGGTGCGCAGCATCGCTAGGCATGCTCGCCCCGGCGATCAGATTCTTGTGATGAGTAACGGCGGGTTTGGCGGAATTCACGACAAACTGTTAGCGCAATTAGCCCAATAATAAGAGATACGCACAATGGCTGAAAAATCCATCACCCTCGCTTTTACCGGAGCCTCAGGCGCGCCTTATGGGCTGCGTTTGTTGCAGTGCTTATTGGCCGCGGATTATCAGGTTTACCTGCTGGTTTCATCGGCGGCGCGAGTGGTGTTGGCCACCGAACACGGATTAAAACTGCCTGCCAACCCAGACAGCGCCAAGCAAGCCTTGGTCGCCCATCTCAGCTGCGATCCGGCTAAATTAGTGGTGTGCGGCAAAGAGGACTGGTTCTCGCCCGTGGCCTCTGGCTCAGCGGCGCCCAAGCAGATGGTGGTTTGCCCTTGTTCGGCGGGCAGTGTGGCAGCGATTGCTCATGGTATGTCCGATAATTTGATTGAACGCGCCGCTGATGTGGTGATGAAAGAGTGTGGTCAATTGCTGCTGGTGGTTCGAGAAACGCCTTTCTCAACCTTGCACCTTGAGAACATGCACAAGCTCTCGCAGATGGGCGTCACTATTATGCCGGCCGCGCCCGGTTTTTATCACCAACCTAAATCGATAGACGATCTTATTGATTTTATGGTCGCGCGCATTTTGGATCACCTCGGCATCGAGCAATCCTTGGTGGCGCGCTGGGGCTATGATCAACGTAACGATTCGTGATTGTGTCTTGGTGGGCCGTCACGCAAGTATGGCTATTGTATGGCAGACCTATTACAATCAAGCCGAACCTCATCGGGGAGCTATTCATTCACTGAATGACGCTGAGATCGAGCTTTGCTCGGGACCCGTAGACCTGAACCAGATAATGCTGGCGTAGGAATTGAGCGAGGACATCAGACGTCTGTTTGTCCCTCAGACCTGCGTGGCTCAACAAGGAGAGCGAGCAGTGAAATCCACTTTTATCCCTTCATTTATGCCACTTTGTGCCGCCGCGGCACTGACGTCTTTTTCTGCAACCGCAGCCGATACGTTAACCGTTTATACCTATGACTCTTTCGCTGCCGATTGGGGCCCAGGCCCAGTGGTAAAAAAAGCGTTTGAAGCACAGTGCGACTGTACGTTGAATTTTGTAGCTTTGGATGATGGCGTCTCTATCCTCAATCGCTTGAGACTGGAAGGCGACAATAGCAAAGCCGATATTGTGTTGGGGTTAGACAACAACTTGATGGCAGAAGCGCAGCAAACCGGTTTGTTGGCTGAGCATAGCGTCGATACGTCATCCGTCACCTTGCCAGGCGGCTGGTCCAATACGACCTTTGTGCCGTACGACTACGGTTACTTCGCGTTTGTCTACAACAAAGAGACCTTGGCTGAGCCACCGACTAGCCTCAAAGCACTGGTGGAATCAAATGACGACTTAACAGTCATCTACCAAGACCCGCGTACCTCAACCCCGGGTCAAGGTTTGATGCTGTGGATGAAATCTGTCTATGGCGACGAAGCGCCGCAGGCGTGGAAAGCGTTGGCGAAAAAGACAGTGACGGTCACGAAAGGGTGGTCTGAAGCGTACTCGATGTTCTTAAAAGGCGAGTCTGATATGGTGCTCTCTTACACCACGTCACCTGCGTACCATCTGATTGCCGAAAATGAGGCTAAGTTCGCTGCAGCGAATTTCGCGGAAGGTCATTACACTCAAGTAGAAGTGGTGGCCAAAGTCAAAACGAGCGCCAACAGCGACTTGGCGGATGCCTTTATGCAGTTTATCCTCAGCGATGACTTTCAGTCGGCCATGCCAACAGGGAACTGGATGTACCCTGTCACTGACGTTGCGTTGCCAGAAGGGTATCAAAGCCTGACGAAGCCTAGCCAAGCCTTGAGTTTTAGCGCTGAAGAGGTGGCTACCCACCGCAAAGCGTGGATTCGTGAATGGCAAAACGCGTTGACCTTCTAAGGTTAGGCGTTCGTGCAATCTGTCCCTAAATTAGGCGTATGGGTCGCGATGTTGATCGCGGCCTTTGTCGTTTCTGCGCTGCTGGCCTTGCTCAATCAAGCGCCTTCCCTCGATCTGCGTGTCATTTGGCAAGACCCTTATTACCGCCACGTTACCCAATTTAGCTTCTATCAATCTTTCCTCTCAACGCTGCTCAGTGTCGGCTTGGCGATCCCCGTCGCCCATGCTTTGTCGCGGCGGCAGTTTATCGGGAAAGCCTTGGTACTTAAGCTGTTTGCGACCACTTTGGTGCTGCCTGTCTTGGTGGGGGTGTTTGGCTTGCTGGCGATTTATGGGCGCAGTGGTTGGTTGGCGACACAGCTTGCGCAGTGGGATCTTTCGCTACCATTTAATATTTACGGTTTGCACGGCATTTTGCTCGCGCACCTCTTTTTTAATCTTCCTTATGCGGCGCGTTTGCTGCTGCAATCACTAGAGTCGATTCCGGCGGAGCAACACAAACTGTGCGCCCACTTAGGCATGGGGCATTGGCAAAAGTTTAAGTGGGTCGAATGGCCGCGGATGAGGCAGCAATTAGCGCCCGTTTGCGGGTTGGTGTTTATGCTCTGCTTTACCAGCTTTGCCACTGTGATGGCATTGGGCGGCGGGCCCAAATCGACCACCATTGAGCTCGCGATTTACCAAGCGATCAAGTTTGATTTTGATTTGCAAGCGGGCGCGTTACTGGCAATTTGGCAAATGCTGCTATGTGGCTTAATGGCACTATCGATTCAACGTTTCGCTCGACCTATTGCTATTTCGATGGGCAGCGACGCACCAACTGCGTTGGTGGTGAAAGACAGTCTATTCTCTAAGTGCTGGGATGGCGCTTGGATAGGTTTTAGCTTGCTGTTAGTGTTGCCGCCTCTTGGGATGGTGCTGACCAGTGGCATGAATTCTCAGGCGTTGGGTGTGCTGAGCGATGGCCGATTTTGGTCCGCGCTCGGCGCGTCACTGAAAGTGGCGAGCATGGCGAGCGTTATCGCTGTCAGTGCGGGCACGGCGATTTTATTGTCGAGCCGAAGACTGCGCCTCAATCAACGTGAGAAAGACGCGGATAAGATAGAGCTGCTAGGGACCATCATTCTGGTGACCCCAGGATTAGTGATCTCGACCGGGCTCTTTTTGCTGCTCCGTTCGTGGACGGATGCGCTCAGCTACGCCTTGGTCGTTGTTGTTACGGTCAACGCGTTAATGGGGCTGCCTTATGTGATCAAAACCTTGGCTCAGCCGATGTTGCAACTCGAGCAGCAGTATCAGTACCTTTGTGCAACCCTTGGAATCCGCGGTTGGCGCCGTTTACGAGTGGTGGAATGGCGCGCATTAAAACGGCCGCTGGCGCACGCGTTTGCCATCAGCTTTATGTTTTCTATGGGCGATCTCAGTGCCATCGCGCTGTTTGGCAGCCAGGAGTTTCGTACGCTGCCGCTCTACCTGTTCCAACTGCTCGGCAGTTACCAAATGGACGCGGCGGCAGTCGTATCGGTCACTTTACTGCTTTTGAGTGTGGGCTGTTTTGCGCTGATGGAGCGCCTGTTTCGCCCTCGCTCTGCTTCTACCCCCACCAATAGGAGTCACTATGCTCACTCTCAGTGACCTGCATTACGATTATCATGCCGAGTCATTTCAGTTTGATCTGCACGTTGAGGCAGGGCAAATCGTCGCGCTTATGGGACCCAGTGGCGCAGGGAAGTCGACCTTGCTCGCCTTGATGGCGGGTTTTATTGAACCATTAAGCGGTGAAATTTTAGCGCAAGGGCAAACACTCAACGGGCTGGCGCCTTATCAGCGCCCGTTTGCGATGTTGTTTCAAGAGCACAACTTGTTTGCTCACCTTACCGTGTCGGAAAACATAGGCCTTGGATTGGACCCCGGCTTGAAGTTGTCTGCAACGCAGAAACAGGCGGTAGTGCAAGCGGCACAGCAGGTGGGGGTGGCGGAGTATTTGTCTCGATTGCCGCATGAGCTCTCTGGTGGCCAGCGTCAACGGGTTGCGTTAGCGCGCTGCTTTGTACAGTCTGCGCCGATATGGCTGCTAGACGAGCCCTTTTCAGCGCTCGATCCTTTGCTCAGGTTAGAGATGCTATCACTGGTCAAACAGTTGGCGAGTGAGCGTGATATTACGGTAGTAATGGTGACGCACCACTTAGGTGATGCCAAAGCGATCGCCACGCATTTTGCGTTTGTATCACAAGGTCATGTCGCAGCGACTGGGCCGATTTCAGAGCTAGCGGCGACCCACTCGGACCCTAGCCTCGGCGCATTTGTTCAGGCGGCCACCACGGCGCACAACTGAGCGCAATAACAATGGGCTAGAAAGCAGAGATAAAAAAAAGCGGATAAGTGTGCACTTATCCGCTTCAATCATCACTGAGTAAGAGCGTGTTATTGTGGCTCTTCACTGCTCAATGCTTTGAGGATCTGGAAAATCTCTCGATACGCTTTAGCTGGCTTGTTGGCTTGCTTTTCTTTGTTCGCCTGACGAGCAAGCTGACGTAAACGCTGACGGTCCGCATCCGGATACAGCGTCAATACCTCTTCAATGGCGCTGTCGCCCTCTTCCACCACACGGTCACGCAATTGCTCTAATTTGTGCAGCAGCGCCGTGGTTTGAGAGTGCTTGTTACGGACTTTATCCAGCGCCGCTTGAATTGGCTCTGGGTCTTCGTGACGCATCAATTTTCCGATAAACTGCAACTGACGACGGCGCGCTTCGTTTTTAAAACGTTGCGCATCGCGAATCGCATCGGCCAAGTCTTCGCTGAGTGGAAATTTTTCCAACACAGAGGGCTTGAGGTTAACGAGCTCTTCACCCAGTTTCTGCAGCTCTTCCATGTCACGCTTCAACTCGGATTTACTTACCCAGATGATCTCTTCTTCTGGTTCCCATGGCGCTTTTTGATTTTTGCGAGCCATTTTCATACCTTCATTTGAACGTCTATTTCTCTATTTTAACAAGAATCATGGGGAGAAAGCGAAATTCTTGTTATCCTAGCGACAAAGCAACGACTGATGAAGAGAATATGGACGTAAAAAAGCAAGTGGCACAGCAGCGTATCGAGCTTGAAGCTGCCGTCGCGAAAGCGTTAGAGATGGCGGGTGAAAAAGCGGATGCCGCGGAAGTTGCCATCAGTAAAACCACAGGTTTAAGCGTATCGACTCGCATGTGTGAGGTCGAAAATGTGGAGTTCAACAGTGACGGTGCACTCGGTATTACCGTCTATAGCAATCAGCGTAAAGGCAGCGCCTCAACGTCAGACTTAAGCGAAAAAGCGATTCAACAAACGGTATTGGCGGCACTCGATATCGCTCAATACACATCAGAAGATCCGTACGCAGGCCCAGCACCGGCTGAACTGATGGTCAAAGATATTCCCAACTTGGATCTGTTTCACCCCGATACGCCTGACCCTGACTACGCGGCAAAAATGGCGATTGAAGCGGAGCAAGAAGCGCTCAGCTACAGCGATAAGATCAAGCAAAGTGATGGCGCCAGCTACGATAGCCACTATGGCGTCAAAGTGTACGGCAACAGCCACGGCTTACTGGCGAGTTATGCCTCAAGTCGCCATAGCATCAGTTGCTGTGTGATTGGTCAAGGCCAAAACGGTGAAATGGAACGTGACTACAGCTACACAGTGGCGCGTAACAAAGACGACCTGTGGACGCCGAAATCCGTGGGCCTGAGCGCAGCGGAGAAAACCGTCAGTCGTTTAGACGCGCAGAAGCTCAAGACCGGTCAGTACCCGATCATGTTTGCGGCGGATGTCGCAACGGGTCTACTCGGTCACCTTGTGATGGCGATCAGTGGTGGCAACTTGTACCGCAAATCCTCGTTTCTTCTTGATCATCTTGGTCAGCAAATTCTACCTAGCTGGTTCCAAGTCGACGAGCGTCCCCATGTATTGCGTGGTCTAGCGTCAAGCCCGTTTGATAGCGAAGGCGTTGCTACGCAAGATAGACAAATTATCACTGACGGCGTGTTATCCACTTACCTATTGACCAGCTATGCGGCGCGTAAAATGTCGATGACGCCAACCGGTCATGCGGGTGGCATCCACAACTGGTACGTGCAATCCACAGGGCAAGATTTTGAGCAAATGCTTAAGGCGCTGGACACCGGCTTTTTGGTTACAGAAGTGATGGGGCAGGGTGTGAATATCGTGACGGGCGATTACTCGCGCGGCGCAGCCGGTTTTTGGGTTGAGAATGGTCAAATCCAATTCCCCGTCTCTGAGGTGACCATCGCAGGCAATCTCAAGCAGATGTTCAACCAAATAGTGGCTGTCGGCAGTGATGTGGAAACCCGTTCGCAGATTCAAACCGGTTCTATCTTGCTTGAGTCAATGAAAGTGGCGGGCGAATAAGCCTCACTATTTGACTTAGCGATGCTTCAGCGACGAAACACGAGAGTGCTTCGTCGCTGATGTGTATTTATAGTGCTGTTAGCGCTCAAACAGCTCGACATGCAACTTCTGAATCGCTTGTTTGGCTTCTGATTCACGCAGTAAGAAACAGAGGTTGTGCTGGCTAGCGCCGTAACAAATCATTCGTAAGTTAAAGTCTTCAAGTGTACCAAATACTTGTTTTGCATAACCTTTGCTCTCGCTCATGTTGTTACCAATCAAGGCGACGACGGAGAGGTTGTGTTCCACTTTCACACTGCACAGCTCTTCAAGCTCTTCACGCGCAGCTTGAGGTAACGATGGCGCACCGCCAGAGGTACCTGTTTGATCAAGCGTTAATGAGACACTGATTTCAGAGGTGGTGATCAAATCGACCGAGACCTTATGCTTGGCCAAGATCTCAAACACTTTGGCTAGAAAGCCGTAAGCATGGAACATTTTCGCGCTGCGCAGCGTCACCATGGTTTGGTTGTTACGTAGGGCTAGGGCGCGAAACAGCGGTGAGCTTTCCACTTGATGACGAATCCAAGTACCGCCTTGCTCTGGCGCTTTAGAGGAACCGACAAACACCGGAATATCATGGCGCAGAGCAGGGACTAGGGTCGAAGGGTGCAGGATCTTGGCGCCAAAATTCGCCATCTCTGACGCTTCGCTGAAGCTAATTTCTGCAATCGGTGCCGCATTCGGGGCAATACGCGGGTCTGTGGTGTAGATTCCCGGTACATCAGTCCAAATTTCTAAGCCAGAGGCTTGCACTGCCTCGGCAATCAAAGCCGCACTGTAATCACTGCCACCACGGCCAAGGGTAGTGGTGTTGCCTTCTTCATCGGAACCAATAAAGCCCTGTGTCACCACAACGTGCTCGCGGCACAGTGGCAGCAAGGTGTCACTGGCAAGCTCTCGAATGGCGGCAAGATCCGGTTCTGCGCGGCCAAAGTGGCTGTCAGTGCGCAGTACATCACGAATATCAAAGCGTACCGCGTTGATGCCGCGCTCAATCATTAGTTGGGTTAAAATGTGGGTCGACATCAGTTCACCACACGCAACAAGGTGATCAGTCAACTTATTGCTGGCTTGAATCGAGGCCGCTTCCGCAAGACTGGTGACCGTATCAAGCAGACTGTACACTTCACTCGCCGCATGGGTTGGATCATTGAGTTGATTAAGAATCGCATCATGAATCTCAGCGAGCTGAGTCAGAATATCGCTGCGTTGCTGCTGATCTTGTACGCCGTTCGCCAGCGCGACCAATAGATTTGTTACCCCTGAACAGGCACTGCTGACCACCAGTTTTGTCTCTGGATTGTTCTCAACGACCGCCGCACAACGGCTCATCGCTTCAAAGTTTGCAACACTTGTCCCACCAAATTTAGCAACGTTAAAATTGCTCACGGCATTTCTCCCACAACTTCCTGAATATTGAGTCTTTCCTTTGCGTGAGGTGAGGATGAGCGAGAGTAGAGGTAGGTATGGAGTACGACCTCAGAAGCTCATCACCAGACAGCGCTGATGACAGTTGATGGGACTCAACCCAAGTCAACCGACAGACTTAAACCACAATATAAGCCTACCTCGGCACTACTCCCCCTCAGAATGTTGTTTTGGAATTGTGGCTCCACAACATGCCTACCTGGGTAGTGCTCCTCTTCTGCAAAAAGCATAATTGTTTGTACAACAGGGTGACGAATTGTCTTGCCACCGCTTTCGCATTGAACGTGTTTATCCTCTTAATGTCAATGCGAAATTTACGGGTTAAAGACGATAGGTTCGGTTTGTGAGACTGGTATGACCTGTCGACTTTTTGCGCATTGCTGCGCTGGATGAATTCGATTATGGTGAAGAGATAACAACAAGAACACCCTCATGATTCAAAAGGAGTTGCCAATGACTTACCAAAGTTTTATCCCCCCTCGCCGTATTTTGATGGGCCCTGGTCCATCCGATATTTCCCCACAGGTACTGCAAGCTTTGAGCCGCCCGACGGTGGGCCACCTTGACCCGCTTTTTATCCAGATGATGGACGAACTCAAGCAGCTGCTTAAATACGCCTTTCAGACCAACAATGAGTTTACGATTGCTGTCTCGGCACCAGGCAGTGCAGGTATGGAGACCTGCTTTGTTAACTTGATTGAGCCGGGGGACAAAGTCATCGTCTGCCGAAATGGCGTGTTTGGCGAGCGCATGCGAGAAAACGTGGTGCGCTGCGGCGGTGAAGCGGTGCTGGTCGATGATGACTGGGGAACGCCGGTCTCGGTAGAGAAAGTTCGTGATGCGTTGCAGGCGCATCCTGATACCAAGCTCCTCGCGTTTGTCCATGCAGAAACGTCGACAGGGGCATGCAGTGATGCGAAGACGCTGGGCGCGCTTGCTAAAGAGTTCAATGTGTTGTCGATCGTCGATGCGGTGACGTCATTGGGTGGCGTGCCACTCAAAGTCGATGAGTGGCAACTTGATGCGGTCTACTCGGGCAGTCAAAAGTGCCTCTCTTGTACGCCGGGCCTCTCTCCTGTGACCTTCTCCAGTGCAGCGATTGAGAAAATCACCGCCCGTCAAACCCCGGTGCAAAGTTGGTTTTTAGACCAAAGTTTGGTACTCGGTTACTGGAGTGGAGAGGGCAAGCGTAGTTACCACCACACAGCGCCCGTCAACAGTCTCTATGCACTGCATGAAGCTTTGCTGATGCTCAAAAATGAAGGGTTAGAAAACGCGTGGCGTCGCCATCAGCAGATGCACAACAAGCTCAAGACCGGCTTATTGGCGCTCGGCTTTGAGTTTGTGGTGGAAGAGTCCGCACGCTTGCCGCAACTGAATGCGATTTATGTTCCTGAGGGGATTGATGAAGCCCAAATACGCAGTCACCTTCTTGATACGTACAATCTGGAAATTGGTGCCGGGCTTGGCGCATTGGCGGGCAAGGCGTGGCGGATTGGCCTAATGGGCTATGGTGCGCGGGAGGAGAACGTCGCACTCTGTTTACAAGCGCTTAAAGAGTCGCTCGGATAGAGTCGCTCGGATTAGAGTCGCTTGGCGAATAATTTGCCCTGTTAATGATTGCAGATGGCTCTCCAGTTCGGAGAGCCTTTTCTTATCTACTTTTTGTTTTCTTTTTATTCTTCGTCTGTACGAAGCAGTGCGTCGGTAGTCGGTGGCACGTATTGCACGTCTGAGAAATCGCGCCGAGGAAACAGGAATTGCGCTTCGGCTCGGATTTGTTCCGCCTTTTCACTGTCATTCAAACCTTGGTAGGCCAGAATTAAGTTGTTGTAGAATGCCGGTCTTGGTTTGTGGGTAATCACGCCCAGCGACCAATCCACGTACGGTTGAATAAATTCAGGGTTTTGCTGGTGCAGGCCAATATTGAGATAGGTGCTGTAGATGTCCCAGTCAAAACGCTCCTGCCAGACAATCGGGTTACTGACTCGGTTAAGGATATCCGGATCTTTCGGTTTGGAGAGCTCAAACTGCGTCAATATGTAGTTGGTGTGCAACGTGGTGACCATGTAAAACGACGTCACCAATGGCAAGATCAAACTTGCTACGCGCAGTCCGGTCTGCGATACGATGCTCAATCGCGCATATCGGTAGGCGCGCTTACGTTGGTCGACCCAGTAAATCAATAAGATAAAGGTTACCCAATGAATCGCTGAGTGATAAAACGGATATTCTAATTGGGTGTGGAGCACGATGGGGATAAAGAGCGAGAAAATCGCCAAACGTGTGCCATTCTTCGCTGCGTAGATACGATACAGCACCAAAATGGCCGCGATCAACATAGCCAAAATCGGCAGCACGCCCCCCTCTACGCCCCAATATAAGGTTTCGTTGTGTGGGTGATCCATTGATGCAAGCCCAGGCGGGTAACTGGCGTTGAGCTGATGTTGACGCGCCGTATAGACCAAGTATTCAGCTTCAAAACGTCCGTAACCATAGCCAGTAAATGGCTTTTCAATCAACATATCGAGCGTCTGAGGGAAGGTGTATTGTCTGGGCCCTTCTAGATTCACCTTTCGCTCTGCCAGGGTGTAGTTCTCACCGATTAACGTGGTCCCTAAGCCAATGGTGACGCCAATAAGCACAGAGACGAGCCAACCGACGGCGCGTTTTTTGGTGGCAAAGCGCATCAAATAAGGGATCAGCAGCACGACGACCAGTAGCGCGCTGAGCCAACCCGTCCGAGAGGCGAGCACGACCAGTAGGGGCAGCACGATGGCCGGTACCAGATAGAGTAGCGCCACATGGCTGACTTTGCGTTGATATTTAATGGGCTGACGGGTCAGCAAATAGCCAGACAGCGCAAGCCCTGTGGCTAAGAAGCTCGCCATGACGTTCGGTTGCTGAAAAATGCCGTAAGGACGATTGGCGTCGGTGTTGTAGCCAAAGGGATTGCCGGGTTCGAGTACTAGGTACTGTACCCAGCCAAACAAGGCCTCAATGAATACGGCGATAACCACAAACCACAACAGCCTTTGACGCTGAGGGTTACTAAAACGAAATTGTTGCAGCACGGCAAACAGCAAAAAACCGGCCCACAATCCGCTTAATCGCGCGACCGACAACGACAGCTCAGAGTGCGGATAGAGCACAGGCACGGTCATGATCACACAACAAAGAAACAGACCTATGGTCAATTTGTTGTAACGAATTTGGCCACGTGTCCCAACTTGATAAAGCCCAAGAGCGATAGCGACTGAGCTCAGCAGCCAAGTGGGTGGGTTAAAGGCAAGGGCCAAGCCTGAACCGCCTGGGTTCGGCATGAAGAAATGCATCGCGACAAGGTAGACTAGGCCAATCATAGCCAAGAAAGGTTTCGTTAGAGGGCGAGCTTGTGTGCGTGCTTGAAGCTGCGTGCCTGCCACGTGGGTGGTTGCCATAGTGTTCCTTTCCAGCAAATAAAACGGGCTGGCACTAAGAAGCACGCCAGCCCGTTTACTTTACTATTTTTTTATTCACTTTTACTACTATTGCTTACTTTAACATAGGCTTAAGGAAGCGCGCTGTGTGTGAGCCTTCGACCAAGGCCACATCTTCCGGTGTTCCGCTTGCAATAATTTCACCGCCGCCTTGTCCCCCTTCCGGCCCCAAATCGACGATCCAGTCTGCAGTTTTAATCACATCGAGGTTGTGCTCAATCACCACAACGGTATTGCCGTGATCACGCAGGCGATGCAACACGGCCAACAACTGCTCGATATCGTGGAAGTGCAAACCTGTGGTCGGCTCATCGAGAATGTAGAGTGTTTTGCCGGTATCGCGCTTAGAGAGCTCACGCGCCAATTTAACGCGCTGCGCTTCCCCTCCGGAGAGGGTCGTGGCCGCTTGACCTAGGCGAATGTAAGACAAGCCCACATCCATCAAGGTTTGCAACTTGCGAGCAATCACAGGAACTGGATCGAAGAAGGTTCGTGCGTCTTCGACCGTCATCTCTAACACTTCGTCAATGGTTTTGCCTTTGTAACGCACTTCTAAGGTTTCGCGATTGTAGCGTTTGCCTTTACAGACGTCACAAGGGACATACACATCTGGCAAGAAGTGCATTTCCACCTTGATCACACCATCACCTTGGCAAGCTTCACAGCGTCCGCCGCGCACGTTGAAACTGAACCGGCCCGGTTTGTAACCACGAGAGCGTGACTCCTGTGTGCCAGCAAACAGCTCACGAATGGGTGTAAAAATACCGGTGTAGGTCGCTGGATTTGAGCGCGGAGTGCGACCAATCGGGCTTTGATCGATGTCGATCACCTTGTCAAAATGTTGTAGCCCTTTGATGGTTTTATACGGCGCGGGTGTGGCGGTCGTCGCACCATTGAGCTCGGTGTGGGCAATTTTAAAGAACGTATCGTTGATTAAGGTCGATTTGCCTGAGCCAGACACCCCGGTGATGCAACTAAACAGCCCAACAGGGATCTCCAGCGTGACATCTTTGAGGTTGTTGCCCGTCGCGCCAATGAGCTGCACGACTTTTTTCGGATCCTTAGGCGTGCGCTCCGTTGGAACTCGGATCTGCTTTTGACCGCTGAGGTATTGGCCCGTGAGAGAGTTCGGATTGGCAATGATCTCTTCCATGGTGCCTTCTGCCACTACATTGCCGCCATGAACGCCCGCGCCCGGACCGATATCAATCACGTGATCCGCCATACGGATGGCGTCTTCATCGTGCTCCACGACGAGCACGGTGTTGCCAAGATCGCGCAGGTGAGTCAACGTCTTGAGCAGGCGCTCGTTATCACGCTGATGAAGACCAATCGAAGGCTCATCCAGTACATACATCACGCCAACTAAACCGGCACCAATTTGACTGGCAAGGCGGATCCGTTGCGCTTCACCACCGGAGAGTGTCTCGGCGCTGCGGGATAGGTTGAGGTAGTTGAGACCGACATTGACCAAAAACTGCAAGCGGTCGTTGATCTCTTTCATCACTTTCTCGGCAATTTGTGCGCGCTGACCTTCCAGAGTCAATTCATGGAAGAAGGTCAGTGCATCGGCAATACTGAGTTCGACAATTTCCGGCAGCGTCGTATCGCCAATGAACACATTGCGCGCTTCAAGGCGCAGTCGGCTACCGTCACAGCTGCTACAGGTTTTGGTTGAAATGTACTTGGCCAAATCTTCGCGTACCGAGTTAGATTCAGTATCGCGATAGCGGCGCTCCAAGGTATTGAGAATGCCTTCAAACGGATGACGTTTAACGCGAATATCCCCGCGATCATTGATGTAGTTAAACTCCACTTCCGTTCTGCCAGAGCCGGTGAGAATCACATCGCGAATTTTCTTTGGCAGAGACTTAAAGGGTGCGTTCAGGTCAAACTGATAATGGTTGGCGAGCGACGTCAGCATTTGGAAATAGTAGTAGTTTTTCTGATCCCAACCGCGGATAGCACCCTCTGCTAAACTGAGTGACTCATCCAAAATCACGCGTGCAGGGTCAAAGTATTGCTGAACGCCAAGGCCATCACAGGTATGACAGGCGCCGGCTGGGTTGTTGAACGAGAACAAGCGCGGTTCAAGCTCTTGCATGCTGTAGCCACAATGGGGACAAGCAAAGTTAGCAGAGAACACGATCTCCTCGTCGTTGCCCTCCATCGGCGCGACCACTGCAATCCCGCCCGACAGCTCTAGGGTGGTTTCAAACGATTCGGCTAAGCGCTGCTGCAAGTCGGCTCTCACTTTAAAGCGATCGACCACAACCTCGATGGTGTGTTTCTTGTGCAGTTCTAGCGTTGGTGGATCGGATAAATCGCAGGTTTCCCCATCAATACGGGCGCGGATAAAGCCTTGCGCTGCCAAGGTTTCCAGCGTTTTGACGTGCTCGCCCTTACGCTCTTTGACAATCGGCGCCAGCAGCATCAGTTTTGTCCCTTCTGGCATCGCCAACACTTTATCGACCATCTGTGAGATGGTTTGCGCGGCGAGTGGAACATGATGATCAGGACAGCGCGGCTCACCTACACGTGCGTAGAGCAGACGCAAGTAATCGTAGACCTCAGTGATGGTGCCGACGGTTGAACGAGGGTTGTGTGAGGTGGACTTCTGCTCAATGGAAATGGCAGGAGAGAGACCTTCAATGTGGTCGACGTCGGGCTTTTCCATCAAGGACAAAAATTGACGTGCGTACGCCGAGAGTGATTCCACGTAGCGTCGTTGCCCTTCGGCATAGAGCGTATCGAACGCCAGAGAGGATTTACCTGAACCGGATAGGCCAGTGATGACAATCAGCTTATCGCGTGGGATGGTGAGGTTGATATTTTTTAAGTTATGGGTGCGCGCACCGCGGACTTCTATCTGATCCATTGTTATCACTCAGGGCAAAAAATAGTGGCACAAGTATTACACAGTGTGAGCAATGTGCAAATAAAATACTGGATGGAAGAACAGTGTTTGGAGGTGCTAGTTCCTAGTTTCTAGTGCCTAGTTTTGAGTTTATGGTAGGGAGGGAAAAAAAGGGCGAGTAGGGGAGGCCTACTCGCACTGAATCTAGAGAGATTAGCTCTCTTTGGTTGTGGCTTGTTTACCTAGCTCAGAGGTTTTGGTGTCTTTGAGGTAGAGGTTTTCGAAGCAGTAGTTGGTGGCCTCGATGTAACCTTCGACGCTGCCGCAGTCAAAGCGTTTGCCTTTGAATTTGTAAGCCAGTACGCAGCCTGCTTTGGCTTGTTTGAGCAGCGCGTCGGTGATTTGGATTTCGCCACCTTTACCTGGCTCCGTATTTTCGATCAACTCAAAGATGTCTGGAGTGAGAATATAGCGGCCGATGATGGCAAGGTTGCTTGGCGCTGTACCTTTCTCTGGCTTCTCTACCATGTCGTCAACGCGGAAAATGTCGTCTTTGATCATTTCACCAGAGATAACGCCGTATTTGTGGGTTTCATCTTCTGGCACTTCCTGTACAGCAACAATTGAGCAGCGGAACTGCTTAAATAGCGCGACCATTTGTGCCAGTACGCCTTCTTGCTCATTGACACACAAGTCATCCGCGAGGACAACAGCGAACGGCTCATCGCCAACCAGTTCACGCCCGGTGAGGATCGCGTGGCCAAGGCCTTTCATTTCACGCTGGCGAATGTAGGTGAAGTTAGCACTGTCGATGATGTCACGAATATCGACCAGCAACTCTTCTTTGTTGGTGCCGCTGATTTGGTGCTCAAGCTCATAGTTCTTATCAAAGTGATCCATGATGGAATGCTTGCCACGGCCTGTCACGATGCACATGCCATTCATGCCGGCCTGAATCGCTTCTTCCACACCGTATTCGATCAGTGGCTTGTTCACCACTGGCATCATCTCTTTTGGCATGGATTTGGTGGCAGGAAGAAAACGCGTCCCATAGCCCGCCGCGGGGAAGAGGCACTTTTTAATCATGAGTAATACCCTTTTTTAATTTTTTAACCCAGTGAGCGCCGTAAAAACTGACGTGAACGACGTAATCACACTTTGCGATGTGATTGATGGCCGATACCTTACCATGACTGTGGGAAATGGCGAATGAAAGCGTTCCTTGTCGGCCTTAAAATGTGCGGGTGTGAGCTCATTTGTGTTTGTATAAACGAGAGCGTTATCAGAGATTGGCTTTGGCCCACTCCATCGCTTGGACTCGATTTCGCACCTTGAGTTTTTTGTAGGCTTGATAGAGGTGCGATTTTACCGTGAATTCGCTGATGAACAGGTCCTCGGCGATCTGTGCATTGGACGCACCACTCTTAAGGCAGCGCAGAATTTCTAGCTCGCGCATGGTGATGTCGAGCACCACTGTCGCCGTTTGGCTGCTCATCACCGTGCGATAGTGATAGAGCAATTGTGCAGTGACTTTGCGAGGTAACCAATTTTCACCATTAATGATTGCCGCGCAGCCTTTGGCGATCACCTCTGGGGAGTCGTCGCAGTAAAACAGACCCTTGAGATGTCCAAAGGTTAATAATTCATCGGTGGAAAGGCGCTGATACAAGTTAATCAAAATCACTTCAAAGTGTTTGTTCAAAAGCGGTAGTGCTTCGATTTGCGCTTGTTGTTGATGCACAAATTGGTAGTCAAATATCAGAATCCGATGGCGTTCTTGTTGCAGCGCCAGCATCAGCTCTGATGGCTCCATACGATGGATGGTGATTCGCAGCGCCCGCTGGATATCATCGACGTGCGGGTGCGAGTCGTTTTTGTTATTACAGATAAAATGCAGAGTACGAGCGTAAGACGATTTGGGCATGGCAGACCTATGAGTCGGTGAATCGAGTCGTTAGCGTGGTACAAAACCGCATCAAGTGCGATTTAAGACCGTCGCTTTGCGTCTCGCTTCAAGCGCAAAAGTAATCGATGGATAGCTCAGCAGCAATCTGACGTGAGTTTGCTCGAAAGAATATCGGCGTGGGATTGGCTCGGGCTCGCAGTGTGTCCATCTTGATAAGGAATTCTTGATGAAGGATTCTTGTGAAGAGAAGCTGAGAAGAGAATCTTGGGATAGAAATTTATCAGCGCGTCAAAGCGTGTTATTCTAATGCGCTATTTAGGTATCAACACTCAAATTTGGACGGAGCGAATCATGGCGACCCGCGGAGTAAACAAAGTAATTTTAGTCGGTAACCTGGGCGGTGACCCGGAAGTACGTTACATGCCTAGCGGTGGCGCAGTGGCAAACATCACAATTGCAACGTCTGAAAGCTGGCGTGACAAGGCAACCGGTGAGCAGCGCGAAAAAACGGAATGGCACCGCGTGGCACTGTTTGGTAAGTTGGCAGAAGTCGCAGGTGAGTACCTGCGTAAAGGCTCTCAAGTTTATATTGAAGGTCAACTGCAAACACGTAAATGGCAAGATCAAAGTGGTCAAGACCGTTACACGACGGAAGTGGTTGTACAAGGCTACAATGGCGTGATGCAGATGCTAGGTGGCCGTGCTCAAGGCGGTGCGCCAGGTCAAGGTATGGGCCAGCCACAGCAGCAAGGTTGGGGTCAGCCGCAACAACCGGCACAGCAAGCGAGCCAGCCTCCTCAGCAATACGCTCAGCCGCAACAAGCCCAACAGCCAAAACCTCAGTACAATGAGCCACCGATGGATTTTGATGACGACATCCCGTTCTAAGTCATTAGTTTTAGAAAAAAGCCGCGAATGTCGCGGCTTTTTTGTATAGTGACTAAAATCAAGCTATTACTTGCTGTCATTGATGGTCATCGAGCCTTGTTGGTCGGGATCGATGCTCACTGTTAGGAAAGGAACTCCGAACGCATGAGGTACACCCCTACCTTAAAATTGAGCACTCGCTTAGTCGCTTTTGTCACCATGATAGTGATCATTGCGATGTTCATTCTATTTCTCGGTGGTACGCTCTCGTTTCGCAGTCTAGGTCAGCAGTATCTCGATCAATCCTTGCAGGGAATCGTTGAGGTTGTGGACAAGGAGATGGAAGACCCTGACGCTGCCTACTCTCTCCAACGCTGGATGCCTAAAATGCTCCAAGCGTCGAACATCGTCGAAATGGAACTCTCCTCCTCGTACGGCGTGATTTACCGTTTTAAAGACACGTCGTCCAAAGTCGAACCCGCACTCTTGTATCAGCAATCGTATCCGCTCGAGCGCAATGTCGGTTATCAGATCGATTTTAAAGCGGTGCCTCCTTATATTGGCTATGGCTACTCGCTGCAAGCCATGTGGTCAATCACCATGGCGATTGGTTTGGTTATTTTCTGTTTGATGCAAGGGGTGAAATGGCTCAAAGAGCAACTCTCGGGCAGCGAGCGGCTTGAGGAGCGCGGGCGGATGATTTTGGCGGGGCGAGTGGAAGAGTACGCGAAAGGTGACCCAACAGAGTGGCCTTACACCGCTAGTCAGGCGCTTGATACCTTGATTGAAGAGCTGCAAGATGCGCGTCAAGAGCGCAGTCGATTTGATGCCTTTATTCGCACCCAGACGTTTCTTGATCAGCTGACA
The DNA here is from genome assembly GCF_059834135.1 of Vibrio sp. R10-SG-ISO4. Lineage (NCBI taxonomy): Bacteria > Pseudomonadati > Pseudomonadota > Gammaproteobacteria > Vibrionales > Vibrionaceae > Vibrio > Vibrio sp. R10-SG-ISO4. Next base: position 95,116 of record NZ_JCBDHJ010000001.1, on the reverse strand, counting down.
GGAACGGCAAATCGTGTCCTCTTTGATAGTAAATTGGAGTCAGCATTATCTGAAAGTGGCTCAAGAGGTGGCATTTTGCTGCTCAGAGTGGATGATTGGGCGCTGATTCGAGAAGAGTACGGTGAAAAGCTTGCGAATGACTTTCTTATCGAGGTCGGAGAGGGGCTGAACAATGTGATTCAACGCTATCCTGATCTGATTTTGTCGCGCTACTACCAGTCAGACTTCGCGATTTTTGCCCCGCATTTGTCGAATAAAGAAGTGGCGAATTTGGCGAGTGCCGCGCTCAAACAATTGGCGAAATTAACCCCGCCCAACCCGCTTGATAAAGACAATTGGGTTCATATTGGCGTGAGTATGTATCACGAGGGAGAAAGTCAGGGCAGAATCATCGACGAGGCGGAAACCGCGCTGAAAAGTGCTCAGCTGCAAGGCAATAATACTTGGAGCCGATTCAACAAACATACCTCTCCTGAAGAAGACCGAGGTAGCGTTCGTTGGCGAACCTTACTCGATATGGCATTGGCACCCGATAAGCTGCTGGTGTTTGCGCAGCCTTGTTATTTGCTGACGGAACAGCAAGAGACCCAGCTCGATCATTTTGAACTGTTCGCGCGCATTAATGATCCCGAAAAAGGGGTACTTAAAGCGTCGCGTTTTATTTCTGCCGTAGAGTCAGTGGGTTATGGCGCCACTTTAGACAAATCCATGTTGACCTTGGTGATAAAGAGAATAAAATCTCAGCATTCTTCAGTATGTTATTCTCTTAATCTCGATGTGACCCCGTTCGCGGAGCGAGAGTACTTCAAGTGGTTTCGAGATGAGTTGTTACAATTGACCATTGCTCAGCGAGGCCAGTTGATGTTTGAGTTCTCTGAAGCTCGTCTGGTTAAGCATTTAGATTATATGCGCCCAGTGATCAAAGTGATGTCTGGGTTAGGGTGTCGCGTGACGGTTGGTCAGGCTGGGCGCTCCATTGTGAGTACACACTACTTAAAAGATCTCTCTATCACCTATTTAAAACTGCATCGCGGTTTGGTTAAACAGATCGAGCAACGGCATGAAAATCAGCTCTATATCCGTAGTATGCTTGGTGCGTGTGCGGATAAGGAAACGCAAGTCATCGCCGTTGGGGTAGATAACAAATTAGAATTTAGAACCTTACTTTCTCTTGGCGTCGAGGGTGTGCAGGGGCGGTATTTTGAGGAAGAGCGTCAGCTTATTCCGGAAAGATCGGCGACTCAGTCCATCTCAGCTCCGCCCAAAGTGCAAGTAGGTCGTAGAAATCGTTGGCGGAAAACAAGCAGCTAAATGGACATTAAATCACTGATTGGTCACTTCAAACCAAAATCAAAAAGCGCGCCCAGTTTGTCGGTGGTGGTGCAGCCTAGTGCGCTGCATTTGTCGCTGCCCGAGAATGCGGAACAAGTCGTTGAGCTCGCTTGTGATAGCCAAAACTGGCAAGAGATACTCCTTAACGCACTCAAGCAACATAAGGTGTCTCAGGGGGCGGTCAATGTCGTGCTTCACTCTGGCTTGTACCAAACCTACCAGATAGAAAAACCGAAAGTGCCTGAAGAGGAGCTCAGCGCCGCCCTACCGTTTTTGATTAAAGATCTGATTTCTGAAAAAGTGACCGATGTGTTGGTGGAGTCCACACCGATGCCAACCAGCAGCAAGCTGCAAGTGTATGTCACGCAGAAAAAAATGGTGCTCGGACTCTATCAATCACTCAAATCGCTAGGGCTAACGCTCAATGCTGTGGCCGTGGAAGATGAGCTGTGGGCGCACAGCGCAGGAGAACTGACGCAATTTCTCTTGCTGCAACGTGCCAAGCAAGGACAATTTAAGATCAGTGCATTCGTTGATGGGCACAGCGTGTTTCAGCGCACCATTCGCGGTATCACGCCGCCTTTGACTGGGGTGGCCAGCAGTTTATTGCAGCTAGATAGCATCGCATTGGAATTACAACGTTCGGTCGATTACCTCTCTTCACAGATGCGCTCGCTCTCTTTGCATCAGATGAAAGTGTGTTGTGATGAAGAGGATCAGCAAGAGATCGCCGATGCGCTCTCTGAGCGTCTGAGCGTTAAAGTCGCGCCACTGAATGGTGAGTCGGTGGAGTCGGCTCATGTGCTGCTGCGTGCTGCGCAGCAAACGGTCACGATGGTCAACCTCTTCCCTGACAGCCTCAAACCGAAGAAACAGCGCTTTACCTTATCCAATGTCGCCATCGTGTGGGCGGCGTTACTGGTGGTTTGTGTGTTGGTCTACGGTTATGAGGCCATGCAGCAAGGCCAACTCGGTAAAGAGCTGGCGCAGTGGAAACAACAAGAGAGCAGTTTGGACGCCGAAGCGAAAGCGCTAACAGAAAGGCTCGCCAAGCACAAACCTGATGCTGCTAAAGTGGCGGCGGTAGAGCGGCTGAAGCAAGAAATTGCCGCCACGCGAGATTCACTCCATGCGGTCCGTCAATTTGATCAGTCTGCCCAAGTGGGTTACTCCGGGGTGATGCGTTCGCTATCCGAATTAGCCAGAGACGATATCTCGCTCGACTCGATTGCTATCTCATCCTCATCACTCGATCTTAAGGGCTTGGCAAGAGAAGCTGCAGCGATTCCAAGCTGGGTGAGCGAATTTAAATCCGAACTTAATTTGGTCGGACGTTCGTTTGAGCAGTTGAGTATCGGCCGTAATGAGCAAGACATCATTACGTTTGAGCTGAAAACAAAAGGAGAATCCAAATAGTGGCTAAGGTATGGATTCAATGGAACGATAAGTTCGCCAAGCTCAGCGCAAGAGAAAAGTGGCTGATCACTTTGTGTGGCGTGGTGTTGATCGTCATGGTGATGTTTGTCTTGCTGATAGAACCCACGATCAAGGCCAACGAGCAACTTAATCGTCAAGTGATGACCAGTAAAGCCAACGCGCAGCGCCTCGAAGGGGAAGTGCTGCTCATGACGGCGAAGCTCAAGCAGGATCCGAACCAAGCGATCAACCAAGAGTTTGAGCGTTTGTCTATCGAAAGTCAGGCGCTGTCAGAGGAGTTAGCCAAAACCATTGAGGGATTGCTGACGCCAAACCAAATGGCGCAAATGCTTGAAAGTGTGTTAGCCAGCAGCAAAGGTCTGCGACTAGTCTCTTTGCAGTCGCTCAAAGCAGAGCCGATTATGCGTAAGGGCAATCAAGGTGAGTCGGGCTACTATCTTCACCCTGTGCAAATTGAGCTCACTGGCGACTTTTTCTCTATCGTCACCTATCTGGAGACATTGGAGTCCATGCCAAGCAAGTACTATTGGCGACGCTTTCACTATTCGGTCGAAAGTTACCCAACCGCGCGTTTGGTGATGGAAGTTTACACCCTAGGGACAAGGCAGGAGTTTATTGGTGGTTAAACAGCTTGTATTGGCCGCCATCGCGGCATTTGTTGGCATCGCGTTGCCCTCACAGGCATCCGATGATCCTACCGCGCCCCTTGGGTGGGTGAAACCGGCAGAGGTGGCGGTGGCCACCAAACCGAAACGCCCACCGTTGCCCAAAGTGCAAAGTATTGTCTGCCATGAAATGAGCCCATGTCAGGCGGTTTTAAGCGGGAAAGTGGCGCAGCATGGAGATACCGTGAACGGGTATCGAGTCAGCCGTATCGAGCCAGAACAAGTGGTGCTCGCTCGCGGGAATCAGCAGTGGACACTGTCGATGTTCACACTAGATATTAAGCAATAAGGTCATTGGAAGGATATGCGTAAACTTGCCATAGCAATAACAATAACATCTCTGGTGGGCTGCTCGATGGGCCATCGCGATCCGGTTGAAGTCAAAGCGGCCTTGAATGAATCCATCAATGAATCAAACAGTCGCGCCTTGACCGATTTGCCTCCGGAAGTGAGTGCAGACTTGATGCCTGAACTGAGTGACAGCGGATCCAATCGCGCCAAAACCTTAAAGCGTTTTCGCGTTAAAGCGGACGGTGTTGATGCGAAAGCGTTTTTCACCAGTTTAGTGGTAGGGACAGAATTTAGTGCCGCCATCCATCCAAGCGTTGCAGGTAATATCACCCTGAATTTAACCGATGTGACCATGGATGAAGTGCTGGCGGTGGTGCGAGACCTCTACGGCTATGAGATCAGCAAATCGGGCAATGTGATTCAGGTTTACCCTGCGGGGCTTCGAACCGTGACCATTCCTGTCGATTACTTGCAGTTTACGCGTTCAGGGCGCTCGTTGACCTCGATCACCACGGGAACTATCACCAATACAGACACCAACTCTTCGAGCAGCTCTTCCAGTTCGAGTTCCTCGTCGACTCGTTCGGCAAGTTCAACCAAAGGCGGAACGGAAATTGAAACCACCAGTGAAAGCGATTTCTGGCCACAGCTGCAAGCCGCCGTCTCACAGCTGATCGGTAATGATCGCGGCCAAAGTGTGGTTGTCACGCCGCAAGCCAGTGTGATTACCGTGCGCGCGTATCCTGACGAAATTCGAGAAGTGCGTAATTTCATCGGCGTCTCACAACAGCGTATGCACCGCCAAGTGATCTTGGAAGCCAAGATTTTGGAAGTCACCTTAAGTGATGGCTACCAGCAAGGGATCAATTGGTCGAAGGCGTTTTCATCCAACGGCACCGATTTTAGTTTAGGTCAAGGGAGTATTAGTGGGGATGGAAGTGTCTCAACTTTACCTGGACTTGATGCCATTGGAACCTTGTTGGGGGGACAGACTAATTTGGTGATTTCTAGCGGGAGTTTTGATGCTGTGATCAGCTTTATGGCTACACAGGGAGATTTGAATGTCTTATCTAGCCCACGAGTAACGGCATCAAATAACCAGAAAGCGGTCATTAAAGTAGGTACTGATAGTTACTTCGTCACCGATTTTTCGACAGATACCGATTCGAGTAGCTCTACAACAACTACTTCAACGGATGTTGAGTTAACGCCTTTCTTCTCAGGTATTTCATTGGATGTTACGCCACAAATTGACGATCAAGGCAATGTATTACTCCATGTCCACCCTGCTGTGATTGATGTCAGTGAGGAGACTAAAGAGATAACCTACGGCAGCAATAGCCTCACATTACCTCTTGCCACTAGTTCCATTCGAGAGTCAGATTCGGTGATTCGTGCCCAAGATGGTGACGTAGTGGTTATTGGCGGATTGATGAAATCCAATACCCTAGATCAAACCTCGAAAGTCCCATTTTTAGGTGATATTCCAGCGCTCGGGCACCTATTTAGAAACACCAGCCAAATTACCCAGAAAACCGAGCTAGTGATTTTGCTTAAACCGACGGTGGTCGGGGTCAATACTTGGCAGAAAGAGCTTGAGCGCTCGCGTGATCTCTTGCTTGAGTGGTTCCCTGACGATAACTAGGTCATGTATTTAGAGCACTTTGGTTTTTCTCAGCAGCCGTTTCATCTCACGCCTAATACTGAGATGTTTTTGGGCTTGGCACCGCACTATGAAGCGATTCAAACCGTGAATGCCGCGCTCAGCATGGGCGAGGGCGTGATCAAAGTGACGGGAGAAGTGGGTACAGGGAAAACTATGGTGTGTCGGATGATGACGCGTCACTTTCTCGATCAAGTGCAATTGGTATTTCTGCCCAACCCCGCATTGAGCGGCGATAAGCTGCGCTTTGCGATAGCCAAAGAGCTGGGCGTGTCATCGCAAAATGAGCTGAGTGTGGTCGATGATATCCACAACAAGCTGATTGAGCTGGCCCAGCAAGAGAAAAAAGTGGTGGTGTTGGTCGATGAAGCGCAAGCGCTCAGCGATGATGCACTGGAAGTGTTGCGACTGTTTGGCAATTTGGAAACCGAGCAAAGCAAACTTCTGCAAATCGTGTTGGTGGGTCAGCCAGAGTTGGATGAGCGCCTCTCGCAGCATCATTTGCGTCAGTTTCGTCAGCGCATCACCTTTAATGCTAAGTTGAGAGCGCTCAATTTAGACGAAACGGTCGCGTACATCGATAACCGCTTAACGCGCGCGTCAGCACCGGCGAGTCTGATGTCTCTGGCGCATAAAAAGGCCGTATGGCGCGCGAGCCAAGGTTATCCGAGATTGATCAACCAAGTGTGCCACAAAGCGTTGGTGTCGGCCTTTAGCAAAGGGGCGCATCAGTTAACGAATCAAGACTTGTTTGACGCTATTAATGATACGTTCGATACCGTTAAACCCAAATTTAAACACCCACTGTTGTGGGGGTGGAGTTAAACCATGAGTGCCATCAACAACGCTCTCGCCCAATTGACGGATAAACAATCCGGCGCCAACGAGACGATCCAACGTGCCGTCGTTGCGCCCGTTAAACAAGTGCGTGTCCTACCTTGGGTGGTGGGGAGCTTTTTCTTAAGTCTGGCAGTCGGTGGTTTTGCGCTCTCTCAGCAAGAGACAGCCATCAACCAAATGACACAAAAGCAGAACGCCCCCCTGTCTGACGCGACTCTAGTGCCTTCACCAACAGCGAAACTCACCTCAAGTGCTCAAGCCGTCTACGTTGCGCCTGAGAAAAAATCGGCACCATCGACTCAGCATGTCTCTTCGACATCTAGAGCGTCTTCCCCAACAGTGGTCGATAAGCCCGCGGTGGAAAAACCTGTGCTGGTCGCCAAAGTAGCAACGCCGATAAGCGCCACCGAGGTGCAAGAAGAGAGTGTTTCCAATACGTCGCATAGCACTTCAGTTGGTGGCACTGTTTCGAATAGCATTGTTTCGAATAGCACGGTCTCGAAGGGAAATGAATCGAGCGGCAGCATGGTGGTGGAGCACGTTGAACTGACGCCTGCACAATTGGCTGAGAAAGCGCAGGCGCGTGGGCAAAAAGCGCTTGAGAGTAACAATTTAAAAGAGGCCCTTGAGCATTATCATCAAGCGCTGAACTACACCCCGGAAGATATCGAGATCCGCAAACGTCTCGCGGCGCTCTACTATGGCAAAGGGGAAGTGCGTAAATCGGTCGATATGCTGCAAAAGGGCATCAGCCTAGATAAAGAGAACAATGAGCTGCGCATCGCGCTGGCGACATTGCTCATCAAAGAGCAGCAAAACACGGCGGCGTTGACCGCAGTGGCGTATCTGCCACGCCAAGCCTCGGTGGAGTATCTCTCTTTGCGCGCGGCGCTGGCACAAAAGCAGCAGCAAAACGCCCTCGCTAAAGAGAGCTATCAAGCGCTCACCGAGCGTGAACCTGACAGCGGTCGCTGGTGGCTCGGTTTGGCGATTGCCAAAGAGCGCGCGTTTGAATTAGACGGCGCGCAACAAGCGTATCAGCAAGCCCTATCGAATCTCGGCTTATCCAGTCAATCTCAACAGTTTGCCCGCGATCGCCTCGCGATTATTGCTCAACTACAGGAGCCCGCCCGTGAAGATTAAACTCAGAAAACGTCTTGGTGACTTGTTGGTTGAAGAGGGGATCATTACCGAGCAGCAAGTTGAGCAAGCGCTGGCGGCGCAAAAATCGACCGGCAGAAAGCTCGGTGCTGCGCTGATTGAACTGGGCTTTTTGTCAGAGCAGCAGATGCTCTCGTTCTTATCGCAGCAGCTCAATGTACCGCTGATTGATTTGGCGCGCGCGAATGTGGATATCGATGCGGTGCAAGTGTTGCCTGAGGTACACGCAAGGCGTCTGCGCGCCTTAGTGATTGGTCAAGAGGGCGATACCCTGCGCGTGGCCATGAGCGATCCGGCAGACTTGTTTGCCCAAGAAGCGCTGCTTGGGCAGCTGTCGCAATACAACATCGAGTTTGTCATTGCCCCCGAGAAGCAGTTGGTGGATGGTTTTGACCGTTACTATCGCCGCACCAAAGAGATCGCCTCCTTTGCGGAGCAGCTTCAAGCTGAACACCAAGTCACGGACGCGTTCGATTACACCATTGAAGATGATGACAGCGAAGAGGTGACAGTCGTCAAACTGATCAACTCGCTGTTTGAAGATGCGATCCAAATCGGCGCTTCCGATATTCACATTGAGCCCGATGCCAATGTCCTGCGCTTACGTCAGCGTATTGATGGTGTGCTGCATGAAACGCTACTCAATGAGGTCAATATCGCTTCCGCTCTGGTACTGCGCTTAAAGCTGATGGCCAACCTTGATATTTCAGAGAAACGCTTGCCGCAAGATGGCCGTTTTAATATTCGCGCCAAGGGGCAATCGGTCGATATTCGTATGTCGACCATGCCGGTTCAGCATGGTGAATCGGTGGTTATGCGTTTGCTTAACCAATCCTCCGGTATTCAAAAGCTTGAAGCGTCAGGCATGCCAGACGATCTCTTGGTTCGCTTGCGCCGCCAGCTTAAACGTCCACATGGCATGATTTTGGTGACCGGCCCAACCGGTTCCGGTAAAACCACCACCTTGTACGGCGCGCTTAGCGAGCTCAATAGCTCAGCGAAAAAGATCATCACCGCCGAAGACCCGGTGGAATATCGCTTGCCACGGGTTAACCAAGTTCAAGTTAACCCGAAGATAGATTTAGACTTCTCCACGGTGCTGCGTACCTTCCTTCGTCAAGACCCAGACATCATTTTGATTGGTGAGATGCGTGACCAAGAGACGGTGGAAATTGGCCTGCGCGCTGCATTGACGGGTCACTTGGTACTCAGCACGTTACACACTAATGATGCCATTGATAGTGCGCTGCGCATGATGGATATGGGTGCGCCGGGCTACTTGGTTGCCAGCTCAGTGCGAGCCGTGGTCGCGCAGCGTCTAGTGCGTAAGGTGTGCCCAGACTGCAAAACAGAAGAGACGCCCGATGAGAGCCGCAAGTTATGGCTGGCTCAGCGTTTTCCGAATCAAGCGGAGGCGACGTTTGTGCGTGGTCGTGGTTGTCAAAACTGCAACCTGACTGGTTATCGTGGTCGTATCGGTGTGTTTGAAATGCTCGAACTTGAGCTAGATATGATGGACAAACTTCGCGCCAATGACGCCGTTGGCTTTGCTCAAGTAGCAAGGCAGTCAAAAACCTACAAGCCGCTGCTTGCCTCCGCGATGGAACTGGCGCTGCAAGGAGTGGTGAGTTTGGATGAAGTGATGGGGCTTGGCGAAGGCGACTCATCTGGCTTTAACCAAGCGATTTATCTCTAAGGTGAGCTATGCCGAGTTATCGTTACCAAGGGCGTAATCTAGAAGGGGCATCGGTGTCGGGTGTGCTTGAGGCGCCGACACAAGACGCCGCCGCAGAGCAGTTGATGAACAAAGGCATCATCCCCACCGAGCTATCGTTAGGGGGCGGCAGTAGTGGCTTTAACATCGATTTGAAAGCGTTGTTCACTCCCAGTGTACCGCTGGAAGTGTTGGTGATTTTTTGTCGTCAGTTGTACAGCCTGACCAAAGCAGGGGTGCCGTTACTGCGCTCAATGAAAGGCTTGACGCAAAACAGTGCTCACAAGCAGCTGACCGAAGCGCTAGAAGAGGTGACTCAGGAGTTGACCAACGGTCGCAGTTTGTCTGCGTCGATGAAAATGCACCCTAAGGTGTTTAGCCCGCTGTTTGTCTCCATGATTGGGGTGGGTGAGAACACGGGTCGTCTCGACCAAGCGCTGCTGCAACTGGCGAACTACTACGAGCAAGAGGTGGAAACCCGCAAACGTATCAAAACGGCGATGCGTTATCCGACCTTTGTGATTTTGTTTATCACTGTGGCGATGTTTGTGCTCAACGTCAAAGTGATCCCACAGTTCTCCAGTATGTTTGCCCGTTTTGGCGTCGACTTGCCGCTACCAACCAAGATCTTGATCTCCACCTCCAGTTTTTTTGTCAACTACTGGACTTGGATGGTTGCCGCGATTGTCGCGGCGCTATTTGCCTTTCGCTCTTGGGTAGGCACGGACAATGGACGTGAGAAATGGGATAAGTTTCGCCTGAGGATGCCGGTGGTCGGAGAGCTTATCAACCGCGCTCTGCTGTCGCGTTTTTCACGAACTTTTGCTCTGATGCTCAAGGCGGGCGTGCCGCTCAACCAATCATTAGCGTTATCCGCCGAGGCGCTAGATAACCGCTATCTAGAAAATCGTTTGATGGAGATGAAAGCGGCAATTGAAGCAGGCAGTACCGTTTCTTCCACTGCCGTTAATAGTGGCATTTTTACCCCATTGGTGATTCAAATGCTGTCGGTTGGGGAAGAGACAGGGCGCATTGATGCCTTGCTAATGGAAGTCTCTGATTTTTATGACCGAGAAGTGGACTACGATTTAAAAACCTTAACCGCGCGTATAGAGCCATTCTTGCTGGTGGTGGTGGCGGGCATGGTCTTGATATTGGCTCTCGGGATCTTCTTGCCGATGTGGGGAATGTTGGACGCAATCAAAGGATAAGCGCCATGGTGATCGAGCGGGCACGGCTGGTGATATGGCTACTGTTGGTGATCATCTTGATCATGACGTACAGTATGGTGTGGCAAGATGTTGAATATCAAGCGGACGACGCCGCCTTTGCCGTGGCGTCCAAGCGGATTGTGGAGCGAGCCAGTTACTATAGACAGCAATGGTTGCTCGCCAAGCAGCCAACGTCGCTCACGATTGAGCAGCGTAAAGTGCATTTTTCCGCTAAGGGGTGGGTACTGCCCCTTAACGAGCAAGGGGATGTGGATTGCGCGTACTGGTATCGCGCACTCTACCCTGAAGAGAGAGTATTACGGCAAACTCCGCGGCATATTTCAGATGAGTCTGATTTGCGCGGTTATATTTGCCATTATGATTACTCGTCCGATCAAACGATCGTGATGAGCTTAAAAAACGGTAAGTTTTTGACTAAGGTCGTTTTTCTGGCGCGATAGGTCGGTATAATCGCCATCTTTCGTAGCGTATCTATGTTTTATCCGTATAATACGGCGTACTAATTACTGGGTTGCAACTATGTCTAACAAACAGTTTGGTTTTTCTTTGGTGGAGCTCGTTGTGGTGATCGTTGTGGTCGGCCTACTGGCTGTCGCCGCGCTACCACGTTTTCTCGACGTGACGGATGAAGCGAAAAAAGCCAGTATTGAAGGTGTCGCTGGTGGATTTGCCACGGGCGTATTGTCTGCCCGCGCGCAGTGGGAAGCGGAGGCTAGGCCGTCGGTGAGCATCAACTCCGAAACCTACAATACGGTCAACTACGATGGTGTGGAATTTTGGCTAACACGCTCAAAAACCAGCAATGGTACGGATACCGGTTTTCGTGATGGTTACCCGCAAGCATTAAACAGCAACAACGTCGACTACCCAACGAGTTTGACCGACCAAGCTTGCGTCGACTTGATGGACAACCTGTTGCAAAATCCCCCACGAGTTGGCACTGTAGCGGATGCGAGCAGTAACTCGAATATAAAGTATTCTGCGCAAGCCGATAGCTCGGCCTCCACTTGCACCTATGTTCAGCAAGAAGGCAGTAGCGAGCACGAGTTTGTGTATGAGATTGAAACTGGTCGTGTGACCGTAACTTTGCAGTAACCCTGCGGATATTCACTATAGAGAGATCTAACTATGAAAAGACAAGGCGGTTTCACCCTAATCGAACTAGTGGTGGTAATTGTTATTCTAGGTATTCTTGCGGTTACCGCAGCACCAAGATTTTTGAATTTGCAGGGTGATGCGCGTGCATCTGCTTTGCAAGGCCTAAGAGGCTCAATGGCTGGGGCTTCTGGGATCGTGTATGGTAAATCAGCAATCCAAGGTATTGAAAAGTCTATTAGTGGTACGGTTGATGGGAATGTGGAAGTTGTATATGGCTACCCAGCCCCTTCGGCTACAGGTATCGGGAATGCGATAGAGAGCAATGGTGATTTTGCTGTCATTGATGGTCATGCAAGTGCAGCAGATGATGTTAGTGTTGTATACTCCTTTACTGACAGCTCAACAGACAGCAAATGTGTTGTCGTTTACAAAATGACTGTTGCTGAATCAGCGTCAGGGCCATCGATTACTGTAGCTGATGCGAATGACTGCTAATGATTGGCGATAAATTAAAAACTGAGTGGATGTAGAGAAATTAGCATCACATGCGAATCTCTTACTAACTCTAAGTTTGATGAAACCGATATTGTGTAGTCAATATCGGTTTTTTACTTTGTGTTCATCCCAATCTTTCCTTATTTATCAATCATTACCCTGCCAATCTACGTTATACTCAGAGTTCAGTTCGGGGATGCATAACGTGATGAAACACCAAGCGCTTAATGGATTTACTTTAGTTGAATTGATCGTCGTGATTATTCTGGTGGCGATTGTCTCGCTGTATGCGGCGAGTCGCTATATCGGCAAAGACAGCTTCGCTGCTTTTGTGGCGCAAGAACAGGTGATTTCGGTGATTCGCCAAATTCAAGTCAGCCGAATGCAATCCAACCTCGCTGATGGCAGCAGTTCTGACGCCTATATTTTAACTGTGCAGCCAAACTGCGTGGGTTCAGTGGCAGGGTGCAGCAGTACAGCGGATGGTCGCAGTGACTGGGTGGCGGAATCTGGCGTGACCTTTCTCCCTTTAACATCACGGCTGGAGTTCAACCTGCTTGGTGAGCCCGATCAAGTCATCACGGTTCGAATCATCGCTAGTGGAAGCGAATGCAATGTCAACATTGCGGCGAATGGCTATGTCTCGAAAGGGAGCTGCTTATGAAATCTCACAACGGCTTTACTCTGATCGAGAGCGTGATTGTCATTGTGGTGATGGGGCTGGCAATGGTAACGATAGTCAGTTTTTTGTCGCCGCAAATTGCGCGCTCCAGTGATCCACACTATGACACGCGAGCGGCAGCGCTCGGGCAAAGCGTGATGACGCAAATCCTTGCCCGCGGTTTTGATCATCATAGCGATAATCAAGGAGGGTTGGTGCGCTGTTCGTCTTCTGTGGATGTCGGCTCTAAGATCTGTTCGGGTTTGGCCGGTAGTGAGACGCCTAATTTGGGGCTTGATATCGGCGAATCCGATGATGCTCCGGAGTTATACGATGATGTCGATGATTTTATCGGCTGCTGGGTACCTAATGGCCCTGGTGGTGAGAACCAATGTCGTAACCTCAATGATTTAATCAACGACGACTACGGCAGTTACAAAAACTTCCGTTTGGATGTGGCGGTTGACTACGTGCAGCCAAACGATGCGTCACTAAAGAAACTTGAACTGACGATATCTGCGAGTAATCACCAATCCATCACTTTGATTGGTTTTCGGGGGAACTACTGATGAGAAGCACTCGTGGTTTCACGCTGATTGAAATGATCCTCACCATTATCGTGGGTGGGATTTTGGTGCTTGGTATTGCAGGCTTTGTTGAGTTGGGTGCGAAAGGGTATTCCAATACAGTCGAGCGTCAGCGCTTACAGACGCAAGCCAAATTCATCATTGAGAAAATGTCTCGTGAGGTGCGCCACGCCGTACCTAATCTGTTTACCTCCGACGGTGATTGCCTTTCCTTTTACCCGATTGAATATTCGGGCTTTTACGCAATTTCAGGTGCAGACATTCATTTTGTGGTTGGGCAAGATGCACCAGATGGAGGTACTCTTGATGCGAGTAGCTTTAACGGTCTCTCTATGGTCATCAACCCCACGACCAGCTTAGAAGTTATCGACAACACGATAGCTTTGGATAGTAATGTCAGCGCGCTCTCTGGTGGCGCTTTTGCCATTTCCAGTGCCGCGTCATCGCTTGTGACTCATTCGATTGCTAATCGTCACTATATTTTTGATAAAAATACTGAGCGTGAATATTGTATCAGTGGTGGTGTGGTGTTGCGCGATACCTACCCTCTGTCTGATTCTGTCATCCAATCTGGTTCGCTCGAGTATCTTCCAGCCACAGTACAAAGTAATGGCTTGGTCCATATCAACGTTGAGTTTGCCCAAAATGGCGAAAGTACACGATTTGAGCAAGATATACAGGTGATCAATGTTCCGTAATTCTCAGCGTTCTCAACGCGGCAATTTGTATATTGTGGTGATTTTTGTCCTGGTTGTGATGGGGTTCTTAGCCACTTCTCTTGGTCGCATTGAATGGTCTAACCGTGATGCCCACACACGCGACGTCCTCGGCACACAAGCTTGGCTTTTGAGCCACTCCATCAATGAAGTAGCGATGACGCTGTTTTATCCCCTAGATAGCCAAGACTCCGCCATTGCCCAGCGATGCGCTGATACCGACACCCTGATACAAGATCAAGCCGAATTGCTACTCGATACTGTCCCTTCCTGCCGCTTGGCAGAGATCTCGTGTGAGAACCGCGGCAGTCTAGGCGGGGCGCAATTCTATATTTTGGAATCGGCCGTGACCTGTGGTTCAGGTGTCTCTGAGGTAAGACGCAGTCAGCAGATTTGGGTGAAGGAGTAATGTTGTCATGATGAGACAATGGATCGCGTTAATGCTAGCGATGTTGACGACCACTGTCGCCTTTGCTAACGCTAAGTGGCCCCTACCTGACCTAGGTCTTTGTCAGTATTTCCCACAACCGATCCAAAGTTGGAAAAGTGGCAGTTCGCTGAATATGTTTAACCCAAATAAGATATCGGGTTGGTCTCCTAAGTATGTCAGTGAGCACCTAAAAGATGGAAAACTCAAAATTGGTTATGACAGCGTGAGTTATCATGCAGGGCTAAGCGGAGCATGTGATGTCGGTGCATGTGCGCCTGGAGGAGAAAAAGTGGCGACACCTTTTGTTCCTTCACCTAACTTTTCGAGTGTCAAGGATCTCGATATATCTCAATATAACTACAAACAGCAGTGTGATGGTGTCTACTGCTCCTATCAAGATAACGGCAACAACCAAGTGACGATTACGATATTGTCCAATTTAAGGGCGTTATCAGTGAATGGGTACAATAACATCTCGTTTGTTGTGCGTTTTAACGATTTAGGTGGGCTTTATGGAACAGAAGTAAAATCGTATAGCTCCGGAGGGAAGGTTGAGACGTATTTCAGTGCAAAAGGTAGGTACGCCTTCGGGTCAATGTCGTTTAATGGTGGGGCGATCAGTGTAGAAAAAGAGGTCACACTGTTTCTAACGCAATCGTTCTCTCAAAGCAATGCGGTTGATATGAGAGATGTGGATGATGGACGAGATTTAGTTATTTATGGTCCAAGTGCAAGTGTGGCTTTTTCGACAAATACTGGTGATATCTTTGCTCAAATATTGGCTGATTCAGTAACTTTTAATAATTCAATCACCATTCGTGGGGCCGTTACCACAAATAAGCTGACAATGAGTACCACTAACAGTCACATTGTTGGTGAAGGAGCGTGTTTAAACCCACCGACGACCAATAGCTACATTATTGAACTGACACCAATTCAAGACGTTGCGTTGACTTGTGAAGTTTTAGATGCCCAGATAAGGGTGATGAACCAGGATGGTACGCTAGCTACCAACTTTATCGGTACTGTAACGGTCGAGCAGACCAATGGAACTAGCCAAATACTGACACCTGAGTCTGGCGTACTGGATCAATCTATTGTCCTCACATCCGATACAGTCATGACCAAAAAGGTCACGGCCTATATCACCGACAACCGCACGCAAACCGAGGTCGAGGCCCAGTATAAATTCGTGCCTTATCGGCTAGCGCTCTCTCCAAATCCACTTAGCGTGATTGCTGGCAAAGCCGAAGATATCACAGTGCGCCCGTTGGAATGCAGTGATAGTGGTCGTCCTATCTCAAGTGTTGATTTTGAGGGAGTACGAGAACTGACGCTGTCAAAGACGGTTTATGATCAACCTACTGATCCGGCTTACTCTGCGTCGATTGAGTTACGAGCAAGAGATAGAGAGGGGGATTGGGTCAGTGCACCTGATGACCTTGTTCTTGAGTTTAACAAAGTCGATGGCGAAATAGTGGCGGTAACCCAGCTTCGCTACGCAGAAGCTGGCGAGGTTTCATTGGCCTTAATGGATCAAGAGTGCATCGAAGATGCCGAGGGTAATCTCAGATGCAAAGATTACAGTGGCAGCCAAACCGTCCTCGCTCGTCCTTGGACGTTTGCGATTTGTGATGCGCCCGATGCACCAAGATTAGAGACAGGGAGTTCAACATCGGGCAACGGATTTGTTGCCGCTGGGGAATCATTCTCAACGCTCATCAAACCCATTGCTTGGCAGGGAAGCGATGGTCAGCAAGACCCCGACCAGCAAATCGAAACGACGCAAGCGCTATGTGATAGTGCCATCGTCACGCAAAACTTCTCGGCGGAAAGCGCGCCCAGTGCGACGATATCGCTTGCAGCGCAACTTGCTTCCCCAAATGGAGGCGCGCCTGGTCATTTTACTGACACCTCCATTGCACATTACCCAAGCAACATAGATGGCGGTGTATATCAACTGGATGATTTAAGCTGGAGTGAAGTAGGGAGCCTAAAACTGTATACCAGTGCAACGGAGTACTTAGGGCAGAAAATCAACATCGGTTATCGTCATGTTGGCCGTTTTTACCCAGCCTATTTCAGCATTGATAAAACAAAGTGGCATGTGCCTAGCAATCAAGGGGAGGCGGCATATTTAGGTCAACCCTACGAGGATGTTGAGGTAGAGGTCTATCCCTATAGCGCTGAGGGACAAAAAGTCCGAAATTACTCTCTTTTCTCTCTAATGTATCAAGCACAATTTGCACTTGAAGGCGCCTATAAAGATAGGGTCCTTGGTTTTGATACCGATGATGCTTGGCAAGACGATGGTATTAATAGTGCCGTCTGGCAGCCCGAACTCAATAATGTCATCTTTTCTCGTAAAGCGGATGGGACCATTACGACTAAGGAAGATGGACCGTTTAATACCAATGACCTGTTGTCGACAGAAACGGATTTAAACTTAACCCTTTCTGGTCTTGACCCAGTGTCGTTTGCAAGCGATGAGGTTGTGCTAGAGGCTGAGTTGGCAGAGCAGCCCCCCGCGCGTTATGGTCGTATGACATTGTTAGATGTCGGTGGGGCAACGACTGCCGACATTCGTGTCCCGCTTCGTGTGGAATACTTTGATGGTCGTCGCTTTGTGACCAATGGAGAAGATAATGCAACCGAGTTTGACAGCGGTTTGCAGTGTATTTTATCCGGTGTCGATACGACTGCTGCTTTTGGCAGTGCTGGCCATCAAGTAGAGAAAGGTATTAGTCAACAGTTGTTTGTTTCACGTGATGTGTCAGATATTGAGCAAGTTCGATTGTATTTACGTCAAGGTGATGAAGTTGGCGCAAACCCCAATGATGTTGAATGCAACGGTCACTTTACTCAACCTTGGTTGCAATACAACTGGCGCAATAAAGGCGATGAGGATCCTTCGGCAATGATTACTTTTGGCATTTACCGCGGTAACGATAAAGTTATCTTTAGAGGGGAAAGAGGGCTCACCGGTCGCTAAAAAAGCCATGGACTTGGTTTATTTATTCTTGTTGTATGAGTGATTTGGGTGATTTTGTCACTGACAAACTAGCACGTTCAGGCTATTTTTAGAGTGTTCCGTTAACCATCTATTGACGAGGTGGTGTCCGCTGTCCGCTTTGGAGTGTAACGTGCTAGTGTCTAGGTTGTGTCGTCTATTCGTGCTGTTGAGCGTCCTTTGGTCTGCTCACGCTTTCTCTGTCAATACCAATCCTCAGTTTGAGTTTGGCACCATTGCTGCTGAGGACTGTACTGTGACAGGGCCTTCGGTCTCATGTACGTTCAATTTCAGTAATACCTATTCTTCTCCTCCTCTGGTTTTTGTGATGTCGACGATTGATGCCAGTCGTTCCAACTTTGATACAAAAACAACAGAATACCCCTCCGATTTACGTGTTATGTCGGTCTCCGAGAGTCAAGCGACGGTAACGCAGCTCATCCCCAACCATGATGCTGCTTGTGAGACACTTAGGTGGCAAGGCAACCGTTGGCGCTGTGGTGGAAACGGCGATGACCCAGTGACTTATGTCGATGCGCCGATGGAAAACATCGATTATTTCGTTATGGAGCCGGGCGTGCTGGAATTCAGTAGTGGCGCGAAATTGGTGGCGGGTTTGGTGTCATACAACCGGACATATTCGAATGCGGGCGGCGGTGGCAACAGCCGTTTAACGGTGAATTACGGCAGTTATGGCTTGACGAGCAACTTTGACTCCAACCCTGGGGTATTGGTGCAGATTCAATCGACCAATAATATCGACCCGAACACTCTTGAGCCTGTGTGGCTAACACCCATTGCCCTTAATCCATCACGTTCCAACTTTAGTTTGATCTTGGACCGTTCTGAAGTGACCTCTAACGCCGTACTGCCCATTGACGAGCAAGTGGCGTTTGTCGCAGGTCTAGGTGAGGGCTTCGTCAATGGGCGTAAATTCTGGTTAGGTCAAGGTTCGACACGAAACACGCTCAATATTAACGATCAGGTGATTAAGCCCATTACGGAAGGGTGCCAACAGGTCAGTGCCTTTACAGTGTCAGGATTCAACAACGTTCCTACGTTGCTGGCAGCAAAGCGGACTCGAAATGGTAATAACGGTGGGTGGCTAAGGCGCTGCTCTGTCTCTAAAACCGGTGTGGCATTAATTAATGAGGAAGACATGGCACGAGATTCCGAACGTGCTCACGTTGTGGAGCCTTACTCCTATTTCTTATTCGATAAGCCACCACTCAGTGCGGAATGTGCGCTATTTCCTTCACCAGCACAGACATGGAAAACAAATACCACTGGCACGTTAAACATCGATAATAGTGCGCAAATTCTAGGGGCGAAGCTAGCGAATGGCTATCGTTATGTTGGGTTTCCTCAAGCCTCAATAACAGGAGATAACCAATCTCGCGCATGTGATGGCATTGCATGCCTAGGTGATAATGGTCTTCAAGTGGACAAGCAAGAATTAGAGAGCTTTCAATCACCGAATAGTGGTTTAGAAACAGTGAGTATTTGGGGGGAAAGTCGAACGTTTTCAAATGATGAAGCGATAGGGCACCTTTCTGTCGGTAATGGCAGCGCGACGTTTACTTCCGGAACCTATTGGGTTGAGTCTATCGATATCAACAATAGCGGAAGAATTGTGATCCCGGATGGCGAGAGAGTAACGATCCACATTAAAAGTATCGACATGAGCCAGGGCACTTTTTTTGGTGAAGAAGGGACTGGGCAGTTTGTTTTGCTTGCGCATGATTTAGGGAGCGCTTTGGTTAATTTGAATAGCGATGCTGAATTTGTGGGCTTGTTATACAGTGAAGCGCGCGTCGTTTTAAGCAACACGGCGATCGTTCGAGGCGCTGTGACCGCGAGATCCATTTCTATGAATAGCTCGGCTCAAATCATTGCCACCGATAACCACTGTTTTCAGCCTGCCGATGACTACACAATAGAGCTCACCCCACTGACCGACATCAGTCTGATTTGTGAAGATATTACCCTAACCGCAACCGTCTATAACGGTGATAATGTCGATACGACGTTTAACGGCGCGGTGTCATTTTATCGAGGTAACGAGCTTCTCGGCAGTGCGAATGCGGCGAATGGCGTTGCTAGTTACTTATTGAGTGCGACCCAATCTCAGGTGTTTGATAACCTTTATGCACAAGCGACCTTAGGGGGCAGTGCGGTTCAAAGCGAAACCTCAGGGGAATATCGTTTCGTACCGTTTCGATTTGACGCGGACGATCAGTTTATGGTTGCCAGCAAGCCGAGCGAGGTTTCCGCTACGGTATTGGCTTGTAATGATGGTTCAGTGGTGGCCGATCCGGCTTACAGTGGCACGCCTCAAATTACTTCCAACCTTATTCAGCCGAGTAGCGGCACAGGAACATTGAACTACACGCCGCAATTTACTGGCGGACAGTCTAACGACACACTGCTATTTAGCGAGTCAGGTCAATTAAACGTG
The DNA here is from genome assembly GCF_059834135.1 of Vibrio sp. R10-SG-ISO4. Classification (NCBI taxonomy): domain Bacteria; kingdom Pseudomonadati; phylum Pseudomonadota; class Gammaproteobacteria; order Vibrionales; family Vibrionaceae; genus Vibrio; species Vibrio sp. R10-SG-ISO4. The sequence goes on along the minus strand of NZ_JCBDHJ010000001.1, from coordinate 75,326 downwards.
ACGCTAACGGACAGCAATTACGACTGTACAGGGTTTGACGGTTGCCCGATAGATGGTGGTGGGGAGTTAACTGGGGCATTCTTGGTCTACGCAAGACCATGGACGTTCGCCATCTGTGGGTCATTGAAATCCGGGACCGCGTCGGGCGGTGACGCTTTTGTTGCAGCGGGCGAGCGTTTTGAGTTAAACGTGCGTCCTATTCGCTGGCAAGGGACTAACGAGACAGGTGAGATTGAGACCTCTAGCTATTGTAGCGATGCAGCAGTCACGAGTAATTTCTATGCGTCTGATGCCCCCACCGCTGTGGTGCAGCTCTCTAGTGCGCTGCATACACCCGCTGAAGGCACCTCGACCGCACTACTCGCTTCAGATAGTGGCTTGGAAAGCGATCATGATGCCGCAACCCCGATTCGCTTTTCTGCTCTCTATTGGGATGATGTGGGCAGTTTGACGATAAAAGCCAACACTCAAGATCCTTATTTAACGATGAACATAGATACTGGATATCGCCATGTAGGGCGTTTCTATCCGAAATATTTCAAAGTGGCAGAGAGTCCTTTGACGGACTGGCGCTACCCCAGTGGGCAGTCGTTTGTTTACATGAACCAGCCGCTGGATAGCGTCACATTTTATGTTGAAGCGCTCAATGCCGATCAAGAGCCTGTCAATAATTACATTGCCAACAGTTACGCTGCGTCGTTAAGAGCGAACTTTGCTCTGTATGAGAGCAATGCCGCCTATACCACTCGTTTCATCTCGCCTTTACCGACCAAGTCTTGGGGCGTAGGCGGGCAAAGTGTGGGGGAATTTGTGGTGAGCTCGTCTGCGTCAGATGCTTGTGGTAGCACAGAGCTGTGTTGGCAAAAAGCAGAGACCACAGTGGGGTATGAAGATGGTCCGTTTAACAGTGGCGGGTCGGCGTTATCCTCAGCGATATCGATTACAACGGTTGGGGTGACCAATGCTGACCCGATTGACTTCCTACCAGGCAGTGTCGATGCCACTTTGCTGACTCTACAGCCGGATATTCGCTTCGGTCGTGCCGTTCTCACTGGTACGGGGGGGACGATGACGGATGATCTAGTGACGCCACTACGCGTTGAGTATTGGAACGGCTCTCAGTTTGTGACCAATGATGAAGATAGCTCTACTCATGTGTATGGCGTGAATGATCCGAGTGCCAACTACCACTTGTGGGTTGAAGATGGAGAGACCCCTGGCGATGTGGTGCTAGAAGAGGATGGCACGCTGCAATCTGGTCGGACAATGAAGCTCGAAGCAGACAATCAATCCGATGTGCGTCAGCAGACGCAGATATGGTTGGATCTTGATTCAGGCAACAATGATCTCCCTTGGCTGACCTATCGCTGGGCGGATGATAGAAGAGCGGATGAAGCCAATGGCGAAGAAGATCCTTCTACTGTCGTGACCTTTGGTATATTCCGAGGCAGTGACCGCGTTATCTTCCGCGGGGAACCAGGATTAACCGGACAATAATTTTGCTCAATTCTAGCACTCGGTTAGGAATCTGTTAGAAATTGCGGGTTTCTACCCATGTTTAGACGTCAATGCCTTGCTGTAGTGGCAAGGCATTGGTACATTTAGTGCAATTTTCTATCTTATAATTCTTTCAGGACGAGCGAAGAATATGTTCAAAAAACTTCGTGGCATATTTTCAAATGACCTATCTATCGATTTAGGTACTGCCAACACTCTTATTTACGTTAAAGGACAGGGCATTGTTCTTGACGAGCCTTCCGTTGTGGCGATTCGCCAAGATCGTAACCGTGCAGGTAAAAGCGTGGCTGCGGTTGGCCATGCAGCAAAACAAATGTTAGGTCGTACTCCGGGAAACATCTCAGCGATTCGTCCTATGAAAGATGGCGTGATTGCCGATTTCTACGTGACCGAAAAAATGCTGCAACACTTTATTAAACAAGTCCACGACAACAGCGTGCTTAGGCCAAGCCCACGTGTACTAGTGTGTGTACCTTGTGGTTCAACCCAAGTTGAGCGTCGTGCGATTCGTGAGTCAGCACTGGGTGCGGGCGCGCGTGAAGTGTACTTGATTGACGAGCCAATGGCAGCGGCAATCGGTGCTGGCCTGCGTGTCTCTGAGCCGACCGGCTCTATGGTGGTCGATATCGGTGGCGGTACGACAGAAGTCGCGGTGATCTCGCTGAACGGTGTGGTGTATTCATCGTCAGTGCGTATCGGTGGTGACCGTTTTGATGAAGCGATCATCAACTACGTCCGTCGTAATTACGGCAGCTTGATTGGTGAAGCGACGGCGGAAAAGATCAAACACGAGATCGGCTCGGCGTACCCGGGCGATGAAGTGGTTGAAATTGAAGTCCGTGGTCGTAACCTTGCTGAAGGTGTGCCGCGCAGCTTTACCCTAAACTCCAACGAAATTCTTGAAGCGCTGCAAGAGCCGCTGACGGGCATCGTATCGGCGGTGATGGTTGCCCTTGAGCAGTGTCCACCAGAGCTTGCGTCCGACATCTCTGAAAACGGCATGGTATTGACTGGCGGTGGCGCACTGCTGAAAGATCTCGATCGCCTGCTTACCGAAGAAACCGGTATCCCAGTGGTGATCGCAGAAGATCCATTGACTTGTGTTGCACGCGGTGGTGGTAAGGCGTTGGAAATGATCGACATGCACGGTGGCGATCTATTTAGTGAAGAATAATGGCGAGGCGTTATGCCTAAATTAGGAACTCAGAGTTAATGAAGCCGATATTTGGCCGAGGACCTTCACTTCAATTACGCTTGTTTTTTGCCGTCATTTTATCAGCCAGCCTTATGCTGGCTGATAGTCGTTTAGGTGCGTTTACACAATTTCGTTACCTTCTCAATAGTATGGTCGCTCCGATTCAGTACTTAGCCGATATTCCTCGTGTGATGTTTGACGGCGTTTACGAGCGGTTCAACACACGTCATGACGTCGTGGAAAGCAACCGAATGCTTAAACGTGAAGTGCTCAATTTAAAAAATGATCTGCTGCTTTTGGATCAGTATCGCGAAGAAAACCAGAGATTACGTAAGTTGCTCGGCTCTTCATTTATTCGTGATGAACGCAAGGCAGTCGCGGAAGTGATGGCCGTGGATACCTCACCGTATCGTCATCAAGTGGTGATCGATAAAGGGCATATCGATGGGGTGTATGTTGGGCAGCCGGTCGCCAACGAAAAAGGCATTGTCGGTCAGGTGACTTATGTCTCTGCGCACAACAGCCGAGTGTTGCTGCTTGTGGATAGCCAAAGTGCGATTCCTGTGCAAGTGATCCGCAATGATATTCGTGTCATTGCCTCGGGCGATGGGCAGATTGACGGCATTAACCTCGATCATATCCCGATCAGTATGGATATTCGAGAAGGGGATCTCTTAGTGACGTCCGGTTTAGGCGGTGTTTATCCGGAAGGTTACCCCGTTGCTCATGTGGCGAGTGTCGATCGAGATACGTCGCGCGAATTTGCTCAAATTGAAGCAGAGCCTGTGGTTGATTTTGAACGACTTAGATATCTACTGTTGATTTGGCCAAACGACTCAAGGCAGGAAAAAATACAAGCGGTGACCCCACCAGACGGTGAGGAGGCCAGCAATGAGCAATAGCCTTCTTAAAGGTAAGTTGGTGGTCGGTGTCTCCTTTTTGATCGCTCTCACTCTGCAAACCATTCCTTGGCCGGGTGTGCTGGAACTGCTGCGTCCTTCTTGGTTGCTTCTTGTCACCTGCTACTGGGTGTTGGCGTTGCCACATCGCGTCAACGTCGGTACGGCGTTGGTGGTGGGCTTATTGTGGGATCTATTGCTTGGCTCGACGCTCGGTATTCGCGGCATGATGATGTCGATCATCATCTATGTGGTGGCGCTCAACTTCCTAGTCATTCGTAATATGGCGTTGTGGCAGCAGGCGATTTTGGTTGGCGTGATGTCGATGGGACTGGATGTCTTGATATTCTGTGGTGAATACCTAGTGCAGGATGTCACGTTTAATCCAATGTCGCTGTGGAGCGGTGCGATCAACTGCATCTTGTGGCCTTGGATGTTCCTATTGATGCGCAAAGTTCGCCGTCATTGGCATGTCCGTTAGCAAGGGGCTGGAAGGTGAAATGAACACAGCTAAACGCAAGTTAGTTAAGCGCACATTAGTGTTAGCCTCAGGCTCACCACGCAGAAAAGAGCTACTGACCCATCTCGGGGTAGAGTTTGAGGTGCTGGTGACCGATGTGGAAGAAGCCCAACGGTCAGAGGAACAAGCGCAGGACTATGTTACTCGCTTGTCTAAAGATAAAGCTTTGGCGGGGCTTGCGCTGCGTGAAGACGCCGTCGTGTTAGGCAGCGACACTATTGTGGTGTGTGATGGGCAAGTGCTGGAAAAGCCAGAAAACCTTGCCCATTGCAAGCAGATGTTATCCATGTTGTCAGGACGAGCCCATCAAGTGATGACCGCAGTCACGCTAGTGAGCCGCGAGCGAAGTGAAAGTGTTGTCGTGACAACAAACGTATGGTTTAAGCCATTGTCAGAGCAAGAAATAGAACAATATTGGCACACCGGCGAACCGTGCGATAAAGCGGGCAGTTATGGTATTCAGGGTATTGGCGGACGTTTTGTCACTCGTATTGAAGGCAGTTATCACGCTGTCGTAGGACTTCCATTATTCGAAACTGACCAGCTCTTAAAAGAATTCTTATAACTAGATTTGAGGTGCGCCCATGAGTGCAGAGTTGCTGATCAATGTCACCCCAAGTGAGATTCGTGTCGCGATGATTGAAGGCGGCAGTCTTCAAGAAATCCACGTAGAACGTGAATCAAAACGAGGGATTGTTGGAAACATCTATAAAGGCAAAGTGAGCCGTGTGCTACCAGGCATGCAGGCGGCTTTTGTCGATATCGGCTTGGAAAAAGCCGCGTTTCTTCACGCGTCAGATATTGTTCCTCACACAGAATGTGTGGCGGAAAATGAGAAACAGCAGTTTCAGGTGCGCGATATCTCTGAGCTTGTCCGTCAAGGGCAAGATATTGTGGTGCAAGTGGTCAAAGACCCGCTGGGCACCAAAGGGGCACGTCTCACCACCGATATTACTTTGCCATCCCGGTACCTTGTCTTTATGCCGGGGGCGAGCCACGTGGGCGTCTCTCAGCGCATTGAGACGGAGTCAGAGCGTGAGCGTTTAAAGAAAGTGGTCGCTCACTACTGTGATGAGAACGGCGGCTTTATTATTCGCACCGCCGCAGAAGGCGCGGACGAAAAAGAACTGTCGCAAGACGCCGCGTTCCTCAAGCGTTTGTGGTCCAAAGTGATGGAGCGTCGCAGCAAATATAAGACGCGCTCTACGTTGTATGGAGAGCTTGGTCTCTCGCAGCGCATTTTGCGTGACTTTGTCGGCACAGAGATCACTAAGATCATGGTCGATTCACGCCTTGAGTACGAAAACCTCAAAGAGTTCACTTCCGAGTACGTGCCTGAGCTAACCGATAAGCTTGAGCTGTATGAAGGTGATAAGCCGATCTTTGATATGTATGACACGGAAAATGAGATCCAGCGATCGTTAGAGAGAAAAGTTGAACTCAAATCCGGTGGCTATCTGATTATTGATCAGACCGAAGCGATGACAACGGTCGACATAAACACTGGCGCGTTTGTGGGGCGTCGCAATCTCGAAGAGACGATCTTTAACACCAATATTGAAGCGACGCAGGCGATCGCAAGGCAGCTACGTCTGCGCAATCTTGGTGGCATCATTATTATTGACTTCATCGACATGAGCCAAGATGAACACCGAAAACGCGTGCTCACTTCCCTAGAAGCGGCGCTCAATAAAGATCGCGTAAAAACCAACATCAATGGCTTTACCCAGCTAGGCTTAGTAGAGATGACGCGTAAACGCACGCGTGAAAGTATTGAACACATTCTGTGCTCGACGTGCCCAACCTGTGAAGGCCGTGGCAGCGTCAAAACCGTGGAAACGGTGTGCTACGAGATCTTGCGTGAGATCACTCGAGTAAATCGTGCATACGACGCCGACAAGTTCGTGGTGTATGCCTCACCTGCGGTGGCCGAGACCCTGCAAGGCGAGGAGTCGCATGCGCTGGCAGAGCTCGAAGTGTTTATTGGCAAGCAAGTGAAAATCCAGGCCGAGCCGCTGTACATTCAAGAGCAGTTCGATGTCGTGATGATGTAAAGGCAATTTGTGAGCACAACGGCAACTCGCGTTGCGAGATTCTTTCTTTGGTTAGTCGTGTCAACCTTGGCCCTATTGGCCATTGTTGTCACGGCGCTGCGCGTCACCTTGCCGCAGCTCGATCACTTTCAAGTTGAGATCCAGCAATGGGTCAACCAAGGCACTGCGCTCGACTTTGAAATTGAAGGCATTCATGGTTTTTGGCGCAACACGCACCCCTCACTCTCGTTGCAAGGCGTCAAAGCACAAGTGGCAGAAAACAGCGGGATTGACGTGGTTGCCGATCGGGTAGAGATAGAAATCGACCTGATTCAATCGCTGCTGCAATGGCAGCCCGTGGTGGCTGATCTTAATGTCTATCAGTTGGCGCTCGATGTGCGTTCGATTGAGTGGACGCAGACAGAATCGAAACCAGAACTCAATCCAGGGCGTGAGCAGCGCAGCGTCATCGCCCAGCTCGATCAGCTACTGCTTAGGCAGCTAGACAGCTTTTCGCTGACCGACTCCAAAATTCTCTTTCTCGGAATTGATGGTAATGAGCGTGTGCTCGACATCAGCCATTTGCAGTGGCGCAACCAAGGTCGCCGTCATTTGGCCGATGGAGAAGTGAGCTTTGTTCACGGCAACCTCAACTCTGCGCAGGTCAAAGCGGATTTTATCGATCATGGCTCACTGGTTGATGTGAGCGGCGAGTTTTATGTTTCCGCCGATAATGTGCGCATTACCCCTTGGTTGACCAAATACCTGAAAAACGAAACCGGGATTGAAAAAGGACAAGTGAGCTTTAATAGCTGGCTAACGCTCGAACAGAGCAAGCCCGTGAATGCCTTTGTTGAGTTGCTGTCGTCAGAGCTTATTTGGCAAGAGGGTCAGCAGCACGAGTTATTGATCGAATCTGGTATCGTGCAGCTTGAGCCGAAAGAGCAAGGCTGGCAAGTGAATGCTCACTCACTTCAGTTTTTAACCGACAATACCCCTTGGCCAGAACTCGATATCGCCTTTGCTTGGCAACCGCAGCATTGGCAACTCAATGTCTCGCAGCTGGATATCCAAGCGCTAACCCCTTTGATTAAGTTGGCGCCAGACTCCGCCGCCACCACCGACATGATCGAGACGCTGGCTGTGGGCGGCTTAGTGGAAGACTTACGTGTGTCCGCATATGGAGATTGGCAGAGCCTGACCTACTCGGCCGATCTTAGCGAAGGCAAAATGGCGCAATGGGAACTCTTGCCGGGGCTGCACTACTTGACGGCGTCGGTGAGTGGCGATCTTCATCAAGCGCGCGCGCAAGTGAGTATTTTTGACGATGTCTTACCTTACGGTGAGGTGTTTCAAGCGCCGCTGAACATCAAACAAGGCCATGCGGATGTCGTTTGGCAGCGCGATGAGCAAGGTTGGTCTTTGTGGGCAGACAAGGTCACCGCGGCGACGCCAGATTTGCAAGTCTTAGGCGCCTTTCGTCTCGACTTTCCCAACGGAAAAAGTCCCTTTCTTTCGTTTTACAGTGAAGCGGATCTATACAACGCAGGCGAGACTTGGCGCTATTTACCGACGTTAGCCCTTGGGCGCAACTTGACCGACTATCTGTCGACCGCGATTCAAGCAGGGCGGGTCAATACGGCCAAGCTGCTTTGGTATGGCGAGTTGGGCAATTTTCCCTACCACCAGAATAACGGTATGTTTCAAGCCTGGGTGGGGTTAAAAGAGGCCAAGTTCAGTTTTGACACCGCTTGGCCACCCATCACCGATTTGCAGTTGGATTTGCTGTTCCAAAACGATGCGATGTATCTCGATTCTGAAAGTGCAACCTTGATGGATGTCGAGGCGAAACGCATCACAGGGCGTATTCCTGCTTTGGCACCCAATGGCCATATTGAGATTGAAGCGCACGCGGTTGCCCAAGGCAACGCGGTTCGTGACTACATGACCGCTTCGCCATTGGTTGATTCTGTCGGCGCGGCGCTGACCGCCGTGCAAGTGGATGGTGAAGTCGACTCACAATTCCAGTTGATGATCCCATTTCACGGCGGCGCAGAGGCGCGTGCTTGGGGGTATGCGGATCTCAAACAGAGCCACGTTACGATCAATACGCCGCCAATGACGCTCGAAGCGGTCAGTGGCCGGATAGAATTTGATAATGACGTGGTGCAAGCTGCGGGGCTTTCTGCGGAGCTATTGGATCAGCCCGTGTGGATTGATTTTCACGGCGAGAATGTCGCCAAAGGCTACGGGGTTGGTATTGATATGGTTGGCGACTGGGATGTCAAACCTCTGGTGCCGTACCTTGGTGAACGTTGGTTAACCCCATTATCTGGCCATGCGCAGTGGCGCAGTGACATCGATATTCAGCTTAATGACGTTGGCTTTACTTATCAGGTTGAAACCGAAGCAGATCTCAAATACCTCGTCAGTGACTACCCTTATCCACTCAATAAAGCGAGTAAAGTGGAGGGCAAAGCCCTGCTGCAAGCCTCTGGCAATCAGCAGAGCATCAGTGCCCGATTGCAATTGCCGCAAGTCAAATATCAGGCTGAGATTGATATCACGGACGATGTGCCGCAGTTGCAAGCGACCAATCTCGTGGTCGGGCGCGGTAGCTACAAGCTCACGCCGTTCACTGGGCATGATGCGTCAATTCGGATTGATAAATTTAGCCTAGACCAATGGTTAGACGTCGCGTTTAAGCCAAGCGAGTCTACTTCTGAAGGCGTCATCAGTCAGATGAGGATGCCACAGAGCCCCGCGCTACAACGGGCAGAGCTCAAGGTCAAAGAGCTCGAACTGGCAGGGATCAAATGGAATGACGTCGACTTCTCCGCCAAGCGCAAGAATCTCGGTTGGCACATGACCATCGACAGCCAAGAAGCACTCGGTGAGGCGAACTATATTGAGCCCTACGACCTCTCCGTCGCCTTTGAACGCTTGCACATCTACGTGCCAGGGTTAGAGGAGTCCTTGAGCCAAACGCCGGAGCCTCTGCTCGAGCCGCTCACCCAACCGCTAGAGAAGGCGCCGCTCATCACCGATTTTGAGCGCGCGTTGCATCGCCAATTGCCTAATATTACTCTAGCGATTGACGACTTTTGGGTGCAAGGCTACAAAGTGGGTCGTGCGCATTTGGATCTTCAGCGCCGTGACAACAAGTTAGAGTGGAAGAAGCTGTCGTTCCAAAGCGGAGACAACCAGGTCGATGTGAGTGGCTGGTGGGCGTTGGACGGCGATCAAAGCCACACACAAATGACGCTGGCGGTCTCGGGCGAAAACAACAGTGATGTCATGGAGCGATTTGGTATCTCCTCGGGCATCCAACGAGCGCCGTTTGATATTCGCTCTGAGGTGGAGTGGGATGGTTCTCCGTGGGCCACACAAGTGAGCACCATGGAGGGGGAGGTCAATGTGAAGCTGGGCAAAGGAATGATCTCCGATGTCAGTGGCGCGGCGCGTCTGCTTGGCCTCTTTAGTTTGGATTCGATCATCCGCAAAATGCAGCTCGACTTTACCGATGTGTTCGACAAAGGGATGGCGTTCAACTCCATTACTGGCTCTGGTCAGATTAAAAATGGCGTCTTCCTGACCAACGATATTCGGATGGATGCGGTGTCGGGCGAAATGACCATCAAAGGGTTAGCCAACCTTAACACGCGCACGGTGGATGCCGAGGTGAATTTCACCCCAGACATCACGTCAGGCATTCCCGTCTTAACTGCGTTTGCGGTGACGCCGCAGACGGCGCTGTATGTCCTCGCCATCACCACGGTGATTTCACCGGTGGTCGAAGTGTTCACTCAGGTCAATTATGAAGTGAAAGGGCCGATGGATTCACCGGTTGTCAAAGAGCTGTCTCGCAGTAAAGGGGAATTCAAATTACCAGAGCGCTTACGCGACGCGGTTAAATAAGGAGAAGACTCATGGAACGAGTTGCACTGATTCAGATGACCTCAGGCCCGAATCCGCAAGACAACTTGGCCCACATCGCCAAGCAGGTTGAAGCGGTAGCGAAAGCGGGGGCGCAGCTTGTGGTTACCCCGGAAAACGCACTGGTGTTTGGTCAGCGAGCGGATTATCACAAGCATGCTGAACCTTTAGGTGATGGCCCGCTACAATCGGCGCTTGCCGCCATGGCGCAGCAGTGGGGCGTGTGGTTAGTCATCGGCAGTATGCCGATCCGCACGGCCAATGGCGTGACCACGACCTCTGTGGTGTTCGACCGCACCGGACGCCTTGTCGGCCACTACGATAAACTGCATATGTTCGATGTCGATGTTGCCGATGGTCACGGACGTTACCGCGAATCCGAAACCTTCACGCCCGGCGAGGAGATCGTCACACTCGACACGCCCTTTGGCCACCTTGGCTTATCCATCTGTTATGATGTGCGTTTTCCCCAGTTGTATAATGAGCTTGTCAGACGCGGCGCGACGCTGATTTTAGTCCCAGCGGCGTTTACTGCCGTGACAGGGCAAGCGCACTGGGAAGCGCTATTGAGAGCCAGAGCGATTGAAACCCAATCTTGGGTACTGGCGGTCAATCAGACGGGCACACATGACGGCGGCCGAGAAACCTGGGGCCATTCTATGGTCATCTCCCCTTGGGGCGAAGTGGTGGCGACGCTGGCGCGTGAGGTCGATAACCTTGTCGTCGAGATTGACATAAAACAGGTCGCAAGCTGTCGAAGCGCGATGCCCGTTGGGCAACATTCACGATTCGACAATCAATTCATTCCGGTTCGATAAGCGATGCCTGTCGACTCGTCAAACCATTAACGTTAAGAGCGAAGTATGACCATTAACCTTGTAGAAGATGCCTTGTTGAAACCAGCTGGGCTGAGCGAAAGTGACGTCGCACAGACGCTAGCGAGCATCGCGACTCGTCAAATTGACTACGCCGATATCTACTTCCAATCCAGTTGGCATGAGTCACTGGTTTTGGAAGACAGCATCATCAAAGATGGCTCATTTAACATCGATTGCGGTGTGGGTGTGCGAGCGGTCTCAGGCGAGAAAACCGGTTTTGCTTACTCCGACCAAATTCAGCTTGAGGGCTTGAAACAGAGCGCGGTCGCAGCGCGCGGTATCGCCAAGCAAGGGCAAAATGCTCAGGTACAAGCGTTCAAGCGCATTGACAACCAACACATCTATGCGGCGGTCAATCCGTTAGACAGTTGGGAGAAAGAGCAAAAGACGACGCTACTCAAACAGATCGATGCCTACATTCGTACCAAAGAGCCACTGATCAAAGAAGTGTCGGTGAGCCTGAGCGGTGTCCATGAGCAGATGCTTGTTGCGGCAACAGACGGCACCTACGCTGGTGATGTTCGTCCGTTGGTGCGCCTGTCAATCAGTGTACTCGCGCAGCGCGGCGAGCGCCGTGAACGTGGCAGTGCAGGCGGCGGTGGCCGATTTGGTTACGATTTCTTCTTAAGTGACAGCGATGGCGTGCAAGTGGCGTATCAATACGCAGATGAAGCGATTCGCATGGCGTTGGTCAACCTAGAGGCGGATGCCGCGCCTGCGGGTATGATGCCGGTGGTGCTGGGCTCGGGTTGGCCAGGAGTGCTGCTTCATGAAGCGGTCGGTCATGGCTTGGAAGGCGATTTCAACCGCAAAGAGTCATCGGTCTTTAGTGGCAAAGTGGGCGACAAAGTCACCTCGGATCTTTGTACTATTGTTGACGATGGCACGCTGAAAGATCTGCGTGGGTCACTCAACGTGGATGACGAAGGCGTGCATGGTCAATACAACACCTTAATCGAAAACGGCGTATTGAAAGGTTACATGCAAGATAAGCTCAACGCACGTTTGATGGGGGTAGCGCCGACCGGTAATGGTCGCCGTGAGTCTTATGCTCATCTACCTATGCCGCGCATGACCAATACTTACATGCTACCGGGTCAGCACACGCCTGAAGAGATTATCTCAACGGTGAAAAAAGGCCTTTACGCACCAAACTTCGGCGGTGGTCAGGTGGACATTACCTCGGGTAAATTTGTGTTCTCCGCATCGGAAGCGTACTTGATTGAAGACGGCAAGATCACGCGCCCAGTCAAAGGGGCGACGTTGATTGGCTCCGGCATTGAAGCGATGCAGCAAGTCTCCATGGTCGGTAACGATCTCAGTATCGACCGTGGCGTTGGCGTGTGTGGCAAAGCGGGGCAAAGTGTGCCGGTTGGCGTTGGTCAGCCGACGTTGAAGCTGGATGCGTTGACGGTTGGTGGGACGGAGTAGGATGAGTGCCTAGTTTCTAGATCCTAGTTCCTAGAGAGTGGTTGGGTGCCTAGTTTTGAGAGAAAATCTCTAAAACTAGGCACTTTTGTTTGGGGCGGATTTAAATGCCGTCACGCTCGATTGGGCAGCTCATGCAGCGCGCTCCGCCGCGGCCGCGGCCGAGTTCATTGCCGGGAATGGTTAACACTTCAATGCCCGCCTTGTCGTACTTCTCATTGGTGTAGACGTTGCGCTCGTAACCGATCACCACGCCTGGTTTCACCGTCAAGACGTTGTTGGCATCATTCCACTGCTCACGTTCGGCTTCATAGCTATCGCCGCCTGTGGTGATGATTTTCAGATAATCGAGCCCTAACGCTTGTTCAATGGCGTGAACGAAACTCGGTACTTTCTCGACCTGCATCTCGCCATCGTCTTTGGCATTTAAACGCCACGTCTCCAGATCTTTGCGCATGATCTCTGGATAGACAGAGAAGGTATCAACATCCATATGAGTCATGACGGTGTCGAGGTGCATACACGAACGATGTTTGGGAAGATCAATGGCGATCACTTCTTTGGCTTGGCCATGTTTAAACAAGGTCGCCGCTAGGTTCTCAACCCCTTGTGGTGTCGTGCGCTCAGACATGCCAATCAGCACCGCGCCTTTACCGATCACCAACACATCGCCGCCCTCAATATTGGCGTTGTCGTAATGAAGATCTTCATCACCGAAGTATTTAATGAAGTCCTGCCCCGCAAACACTGGATGCCAGCGGTAAATGGCACGCAGGTGGTTGGTTTCACGCTGACGGGCTGGCTTCATCATAGGGTTGAGTGAGACGCCGCCGTAAACCCAGCATGAGGTATCACGCGTAAAGAGGTGGTTGGGCAGGGGCTCAATGACGAAATCCAAAGGTCGATGCATGCTAGGCATCATAGAAGACGAACGAATCGGCAGCTCAGAATAGGCCAAGCCACCGAGCAATACGGTCGCGAGGTGCTCGTTGTCCATGTCGTTCAAGTAGTGGCGCAAATCTCTGGCGAAGATAGGACCAAAACGTAGGTCGGAGATTTGTGTATTGAGTAACCACTCTTTGGCTGGTGGGACGGCGAGCGTTTCAACCAGCAAGTCGTGCAGGAGTAAGACTTCCACACCTTGATCGCGAAGTGTCTGAGCGAATTTGTCATGCTCCTCGCCTGCGGCTTCAACCGCCAAGACATCGTCAAACAGCAGATCATGGCAGTTTGATGGCGTGAGGTGAGTCAGTGCTCGCTCTGGTCGGTTTAACAGGACTCGTCTTAATTGGCCAACTTCAGAGCCTACGTACAACTTACTCATTTTGCTTCCTTACACAGAATTCCAGAGCGTATTTATGGCAAGAATGTTATCAAGATGCAAGCGCACTTTGTAACCATTAATTCTGCAAATGTAATTATGTTCTATATATATGTCTTTAATGCTCGTTGTTTGCGGCTTTTATGTCTAATGAGTGAATTTGGAGAAATTCACATGATTGTGACTGACTATGCGTTTTCGGTGCTAGAGCGCAGCGGGAAGTTTGTTAGATTATACTGAATGGATATGCATCATTTAGTCAGTTTTTATGACTAAATATGAGGTTTAGGTTCGTTTTACTTGTCTCGGCGCTATTCAGATCCACCTCATAAACACGCATTGTGAATGATCTGACGTGATCGTCGCCCTCGACACAAAACACCAAAACAGCAAAATGATAAAAAAGTGTTAATAAGTTCGATGATCTGGCGTGAAAGCGCAGCAAACAGAGAAAGTACGGGATCAAAGTCGATTCTAGGTGGTATTATTAGCACAGCCGTGTCATAGTCCGGTGCGTTATTTTTTGATCAATGTTGTTACTATCTGGAGCACACTTTATGTCTCATGAAGATGAATATCTATCAGTTGAAGAGTTAATTGAAATTCAAAAAGAAGAGACTCGCGACATCATTCAAGCGTTACTCGAAGACGGCAGTGATCCAGATTCTTTATATGAGATTGAACACCACCTGTTTGCTGAAGATTTCGACACCCTAGAGAAAGCGGTAGTGGAAGCATTCAAAATGGGCTTTGAAGTATTAGAAGCGGAAGAGACCGAAGACGAAGACGGCAACAAACTGTTGTGCTGCGACGCCACCATGGAATCAGCACTAAACGCAGAAGCCATTGATGCGCAAGTAGAGAAGTTGGTTCACCTCGCTGAAAAATACGACATCATCTACGATGGATGGGGCACCTACTACGAAGGCGAAGACGCCTTGTACCCAGATGATGAAGAGGATGACGACGAGTAATTGAGAGTCGTCTCACGTTCACAGCGCTCAGCCTGTTTTCAATGCCAGTCTCAAGACTGGCATTGTTGTTTTTACGCTTTATAATCACTGACATTGATCTGGCTCAATAAATCATCGGCGTACCCATGCAGTTATCTCTTGCCGGCTTATGGCAACTTTCTCCTCTCACGGATCTCTCTATTCCTCAAGACGATCTTATGTTCCCGAATCCACTCAGCGCCGTGTTGCCAGACGACATGAGCGAGGAACAGATTGCTGAGCAAGAGTGGCATTTGATGCACGATATTGAGGTCGATGAGGCCATGCTAGCCTTCCCTGCGGTGGATTTGGTGATGTCGGGCATCGATTACCATGCTGAAGTCAGACTCAATGGTGTCGCGCTGTTTGATTGCGATGGGAGCCAAAGTGAGGTTCGAAAAGAGATCCGTCCCTATTTGCAAGCGGGACGAAATCGATTTGAGATACTGTTTTTAGAAGAAGATGAGCCGTTGATTGAAGAGGCCGAAGGCGAGGTTTGTCCGCTAGGGAGCGATAATCAACGTTTATCGGATCCGAGAATGGGCATTTGGCATGCGCCGTATTTGCAGTTTATTCGTCACGTACGTTTAGAACACGTGGCGACCGAGCAGATATGGCATCATGGCGGCGGCTGCGAATTGCTGGTCTCGCTGCATTATCACACCTACAACGCGGGGCTCGTCTCAGCGTCGGTGAAATTTAATGGCATGACCTATCACTTGCCGTTGGATGTGCGCGCGCAGTCGGTCAGTGCGCTGTTTCAAGTCGAAGCGCCTGTTTACTATGATGTGAACGATCCCAATCCAGCGCACCTATACGCATTGGAAGTGGGGCTCGATGGCCAGAAGCAACACTTTGAATTGGGGCTAAGTGAGTCATTGTGCGTGACGCATTTTCCAGTGCGCGGGGCGTAGGGGCTTCGTAACTCGAATTTGTTTCGATAGCAATAAGGGCCGCTGAGCGGCCCTTGTTCGTTATGCGTGTGCACCGTGGTGGCATTGCCAATTCGCGTCTTGGCGCTGCCACACTTTTTCGTGGAAGTAGTAGGCCACCGTGTTGATACTTGGCTCAATGGCCGCCATGATGCCGCCAATCAACCAGCTACCCGTCATCAAATACGCGACCGTAAACGCGACGCTAAAGTGCACGCTGGCGAAGCTAGTGGTTTTAATCCCAGTCGATTTGGCTAATTTACGAAGCGCTGGGTGTGTCTGCCAAGCCTTTTCATGGAAGTAGAAGGCGACGGTGTTAACCATAGGTTCAATCATCGCGATTAGACTGCCAATTAAAATATCACCGGTCAGTAGGTAGGCGACGCTAAACGCAATGGTAAAGTGCAAGGCTGCGAATGTCAGTGTCTTTTTCATGGTGAAGTCCAATGCTCTGTTGTGTCGATAGAGATATTATTGATAATTATTTTCATTAAAGAAAATTGGACAATTCGATAAATTCAATAGGTAAAAACTATTGAACAAGCCGTAGTGACTCAGGGCTGGGAGTTGAACAGGGAAAGAAGAAAGAATAAAGGGAAAGAAAAAGGGCGCTCTGTTGAGGGCCCTATTGATAAAAGGAGACGTTTCGCAACGCGGCGCGCCGGTTACGCGTTTGGCTTAACGACCATAACGTTAATCGGAGAGTTCTGTACGACTTTACTTGCCACAGAGCCTAGCACCACCTTATCAATTTTTGAACGCTTGTGGCTTGGCATGATGATGAGATCCGCCCCCAGCTTTTCAGCGTAGTCCAAAATGGTGCTGTAGGGTTTACCTTCTGCCACATGGGCTTTGTACACCACGTCTTCATCAATGTGTTGTGCCGCGAACTGCTTGAGCTGCGTTTCGACATCTTGCTTCATTTTCTTCGCCGCATCTTTGGGGAAGTAAGTGGCGACCATCGACATGTGAATGCCCGGAAGCACGTTCAGCAGGTGAATTTCTGCGTTCGAGTGTTTCGCATGCCAGACTGCCAGTTCGACGGCTCGGTCACAGAAGCCTTTGTCATTGAGGTCAACGGGAACAAGAATTTGTTTGTACATGTTTAGTTCTCTGATTGATACCCGCTAAAGTCCGCGCTCGTTAGAGAGCGCGGCTTTGCTTGGTATGAGTGTTATTAGGCGCCAAGCTGTTCCTTACGAGCTCGTTTTTTCTGGTTGAGACCCATGACGATCAAAATGAGCAGGGCAGGGACAAATACCCACTCCTTCATTGGACGATCGGCATCCTGGACTACCCATTGGATCTCCCAATCGAAGTCAATGCCCGCCGATTCCGCTGGGCTGCCAAACTCGACCATATCAACAATCATTTTGCCCGCGTCTTCGGTTAACATCAGACCCATAGAGGCAAGGCGATCGTTCGCTGATTTCGCGTTATCTTCGAAAGGCAAGCGCACCGTCTTCTCAACGATATCCCCTTCCAGGGTTTCCCCTGAGACTCGTAATTCGAGCGATTCTCCCACTTTTAGTGTTTCAGTAATTTGAGCCACCTCAACACCCGGTGAAAGAACTTTCGCTGGGTACAACATATCCCACCAGAAACCAGGGCGGAAGAAGGAGAAGGTCAGCACCAGTAGCAGTACCGTTTCCCACCATTTGTTCTTGGTGAACCACCAACCTTGTGTCGCGGCGGAGAATATCAACATCGCAATAATGGAGGAGATGATGGTTAAGGCGAGATGCCACCAGGTATCAATCCCCATCAACAGCAGTTGCGTGTTGAAGATGAACATAAACGGCAATATCGCGGTTCGAATATCGTAGGTAAAGCCTTGAATACCAGTACGGATAGGATCCGATTTGGCAATGGCTGCCGCTGCGAACGCCGCCAAACCGACCGGTGGCGTATCGTCGGCTAAGATGCCGAAGTAGAACACAAACAAGTGCACTGCGATGAGTGGGATGATCAAGCCGTGCTGCGCGCCCAAGGTAACGATAACGGGAGCCATCAGGGTAGAGACCACAATGTAGTTTGCCGTCGTCGGAAGACCCATGCCCAAGATCAAACTGATCAAGGCAGTAAACAGTAGCATCAAGATGATGTTACCGCCGGAGATGAACTCGACAAAGTCTGTCATGACGAGGCCAATACCGGTTAAGGTGACCACACCGACGACCGTACCCGCTGCCGCCGTGGCGACGCCGATACCAATCATGTTGCGCGCACCAGAGACGAGACTCTCAGCCAAATCGACGAAGCCTTCTTTTGCCGGCTGAAGCAGATTGCTCTGTTTCGCCATCAACGCCATTAATGGACGTTGGGTGATCAAGATAAAGATCATAAACACGGTCGCCCAGAACGCGGACAGACCTGGAGAGAAGCGCTCCACCGTCAAACACCACACTAGGACCACAATGGGTAGCAGGTAATGCAGGCCAGATTTCACCGTTGGGCCGGGATCGGGCACTTCGGTCAGTTCAGCATCAATCTCGATGGCGCCTTCGTGCGCGTACTTGGCGGAGATCTTAACCAAAGCCACGTAGGCGACCAGTAGGGCGACAGTGACAATCGGCGTCGCCGCAGCACCAAAGACATCTTTGGTCCAACCCACGCCGTAGTATACCAAGGCACTAATGATACATAGACCCAAAATGGTACCGGTAAACGACAGCAGGCTTTGAACTAAGGTCGGATTGTGACGACGAGGTAGACCTGTCATGCCCGCTTTACACGCTTCTAAGTGAACGATGTAAATCAGCGCAATGTAGGAGATCAGCGCCGGTAGCAGCGCTGCTTTGATCACTTCGACATAAGAGATCCCGACGTATTCCACCATCAAGAATGCCGCCGCACCCATGATAGGTGGCGTCAACTGACCATTGGTCGAGGCAGCCACTTCCACGGCCCCGGCTTTGGTGCCAGGGAAGCCAACACGTTTCATCAGTGGGATGGTAAAGGTCCCCGTGGTCACTACGTTGGCAATCGAAGAGCCCGATACCAGACCTGAGAGGCCAGAAGCGACAACGGCGGCTTTTGCTGGGCCACCACGCATGTGACCAAGTAGCGAGAAGGCCACTTTAATAAAGTAAGCGCCTGCCCCAGCGCGCTCAAGCATGGCGCCAAAGAGGACGAAAAGGAAAACAAACGAGGTCGAGACGCCCAGTGCCACACCAAATACGCCTTCGGTGGTGAGCCAAAGGTGGGACATGGCTTTATTGAGGCTCGCCCCTTTGTGAGCGATGACGTCTGGCATGTAAGGGCCGCCGAAGGTATAGAGTAAAAATACCGCGGCTACCGCCATCAATGGTGGCCCAAGTGCTCGGCGTGTCGCTTCAAGGAGCAAAATCATCCCAGTGACCGCGACCACAATATCTAAGGTGGTCGGTGCGCCAGAGCGACCCGCGAGCTCGGTGTAGAACAAGTAGATGTAGGCAGCAGAGAAGCTACCTGCCAGCGCCAATAACCAGTCCACCACGGGAATGGTATCGCGCGGAGAGTTTTTCATGGCCGGATAGGCAGTAAAGGCAAGAAAAACCGCAAACATGAGGTGAATGGAACGAGCTTCGGTGTCGTTCAGTACGCCAAAATTGAAAATAAACGGCAAAGGTGAGGCATACCAAAGTTGGAAGAGTGACCAACAAAGCGGCACAAACCATAAGATACGTCCGGCGATGCCACTAGGGGCACGCGCGCCAGTATCGGCTTGGGCAACCATTTCTTGCACATCAGGAGACGGAGTGGTTGTCTTCGACATGGTCTTTATCCTTGTTATAAATGATTCATTCGGTCACGACGTCAGTCGCAGTCAGAATCTTTATTGGCCTCTTTCAGTGTAGCGAAAAGAAGCCATATTGCTTTATTCCTGCCCACGCGCCGCCCAGCGTATTGGCATTGTGTGGGGAAGAGTGACCTTGATTGCATCGTCGACGTGCCATGCGCGGCGAGGTCTGCATTCTCAGTACCGTTGGGTTATTACTATAAAACGAAGAAGGGTTTCAAAAATGTGAAACCCTAAAAGAGACATTGGGAGCGGCCCTTATACGGGCGCTACAAACCCGAGCGCCATGTCCCGGGTTTGTACAAAGTGGCTTATTTCAGTAGGCCAACTTCTTTGTAGTATTTCTCTGCACCTGGGTGAAGAGGGATAGAAAGACCAGCTTTCACCATGTCTTCTTTCTTCAGGTTTGCAAACGCAGGGTGTAGGCGCTTGAAGGTATCGAAATCTTCAAATACCGCTTTCGCTACGTTGTACGCGACGTCGTCAGACACGTTGGCTGTGGTCACCATAGTCGCTGCCACACCAAAGCTGTTTACGTCGTTTTCAGTGCCGCGGTACATGCCGGCAGGTACTGTGCTGTATGCGTAGTAAGGGTTGTTTGCGACGATGGCATCGATTTTCTCGCCTGTTGCAGACACTAGCTTCGCGTCACATGATGTGGTCGCTTCTTTGATCGATCCATTTGGATGACCCACAACGTAAACGAACGCGTCAATTTTGTTGTCACACAGCGCTTGAGAACGCTCAGAGCCTTTCAGCTCAGAAGCCAATTTGAAGTCGTCGTTGGTCCAACCCATGGCTTCCATGACCACACCCATGGTTGCACGGTCGCCAGAACCCGGGTTACCGATGTTGACGCGCTTACCTTTTAGGTCAGACACGTTGTCGATGCCCGCATCGCTGCGTGCGATGATGTTGAATGGTTCAGTGTGTAGAGAGAACATAGCGCGTAAATCTTTGTACGGGCCTTGTTCAGCAAACTTACTTGTACCGTTGTAACCGTGATATTGCCAGTCAGACTGAACGATACCAAAATCCAGCTCACCAGCACGGATAGTGTTGACGTTGTAGATCGAACCACCGGTTGATTCTACAGAACAACGAATATTGTGTTCTTTACGGCCTTTGTTCACCAGTTTACAAATGGCGCCGCCCGTCGGGTAGTAAACACCCGTAACCGAACCTGTACCAATTGTGATGAACTCTTGTGCGTTAACGGCGCCAGCACCCATTACAGCAGCTGCAATCGCACCGACTTTAATAAGTTTGTTCAATGCCATGAATTTCCCTTCCTTATTCATTATTAGCCCCTTAGCAAGTGTAGTTGCTTTGGGCGTTTCCTCTTACTGGAAACGGCATCTTTTTCAATCCGTATGTTGAAAAAGTGGCTGAATAATACCAAAAAATTGGCACATAATTACACGTATGTTAACTAATGTAGCGATTTGGGCTGATTGTGAGGAGAATGTATAGGGATTGTTCTGTGATGATTTTTTCAGTAAATCAATTACTTACGGTTACTTTGTCGGGGTTGTTGGATTTTAATCAGGATGTGATGCAGATCACGCTGAATGAGCGTCAGCGCGATCATCAAAAGCGTCAATAATATGAAACGTTAGCCAGTGTACTCGAACAATTCGCACACCGATTTGAACAGTTGCTTGGTCGTGATGCTCAGCGTTGGGGTAATAAAAATGGTGTCATCACCGGCGACAACGCCCAAAATACCTTCTGCTTTGCCTAAAGAGTCCAATAAACGGGCAATCAGCTGCGCCGCGCCTGGGCCTGTGTGAATCACGACTAAGGCCTCATTGTGATCGATATCGAGCACTAACTCACGCAGTGAGCTTGAAACGGTAGGGACACCCAGTTCGGCGGGCAAGCAGTAGACCATCTCCATTTTGGCGTTGCGAGTACGCACTGCGCCAAACTTAGTCAGCATCCGTGAGACTTTTGATTGGTTGATGTTGTCAAACCCTTCATTTTTCAGTGCATCAACGATGTCACCTTGCGAGCCAAATCGCTCTTCTTTCAATAGGGCTTTGAACGCTCTCACTAAGCTATCTTGTTTTTCTGAATGGCGCATGTTTCTTCCACCAGTAGTGTCTATACAGGAAGTGAATATTCTCGCATAGCTATGCAGTTATAGCTATGGAAAAGCTGAAATTCTGTCTAGCGTATCACTGTAAACTGGCGAAAAACGCCAAGGACAAAAGAGGGCTTAACCCTTTGTCATACAAGGTAGAACAGGGGATAATGCGCGTGAAATTTGTAGCACGTTAATGGTGGATTGCGCAAGGTCGCAAAGCTGACGTTAATTGATTGTAATCAGGATGTGATTGGTTTAGCTTGGACACACCTGAGTACAGAATACCCTACAAGATACATATAAGAGATCCATCTCAAGGAGAACTACAATGAAAGTAGCTGTTATTGGTGCCGCTGGTGGCATCGGTCAAGCCCTAGCCCTTTTACTGAAAAACCGCCTTCCTGCAGGCTGCGATCTGGCTTTGTATGACATTGCGCCAGTGACGCCGGGTGTAGCTGCGGATCTAAGCCACATCCCAACGCCTGTGTCTATCAAAGGTTACGCCGGTGAAGATCCAACACCTGCACTTGAAGGTGCCGATGTTGTTCTTATTTCTGCAGGTGTGGCTCGTAAGCCAGGTATGGATCGCGCCGATTTGTTTAACGTCAACGCAGGTATCGTTAAGTCGTTGGCAGAAAAGATCGCGGTGGTCTGTCCGAAAGCCTTAGTGGGCATCATCACTAACCCAGTGAATACGACAGTGCCTATCGCAGCTGAAGTGCTTAAAAAAGCGGGCGTGTACGACAAGCGTCGTCTGTTTGGTGTAACGACATTGGACGTGATTCGCTCTGAAACCTTCGTAGCTGAATTGAAAGACAAAGATCCAGGTCAAGTGCGTGTACCGGTGATCGGTGGACACTCCGGCGTGACGATTCTTCCGCTACTGTCTCAAGTAGAAGGTGTGGAATTTAGCGCGGAAGAAGTGGCCGCTCTCACCAAACGCATTCAAAACGCAGGCACAGAAGTGGTTGAAGCGAAAGCGGGTGGCGGTAGCGCAACGCTCTCTATGGGCCAAGCTGCGTGTCGTTTCGGCCTTGCGTTGGTGAAAGCACTGCAAGGTGAAGAAGTCATCGAGTACGCGTACGTTGAAGGTGATGGTGAGCACGCCCCATTCTTTGCTCAACCAGTGAAACTGGGTAAAGAGGGTGTTGAAGAAGTGCTTAGCTACGGTGCGCTCAGTGCGTTTGAGAAAGACGCGCTTGACGGCATGCTAGAGACACTAAACGGTGATATCCAAACCGGTGTTGAGTTCGTGAAATAACGACCAACCACTCTGATTTGAGCGGCCTCCTTGTGAGGCCGTTTTTATTTGTCGCGTTTGACGGTGATCCTGACGATGGCACTTCTCGTAAACAGGCAAAAAAGAGGAGTCACCCAATGGACGTGTGTCAAGTTACAAAAGGTATGATGGTCGAATGCGCTGAGGGGCGAGGCGAAGTTTTGGTGGTCGACAGACAGACTAACATCGCCTTAATCCAAGATCCAAAGTCAGGCTTTCAGTTCGCGGCGCTGGTGAGTGAGCTTGCCAATGTGCGAGAGTCGTACGGCGAATGAATGACGCGCTTGGGGAAGGGCCCATCTTCTCCCTTACTTAATCTTGCTAATCAACCTCTCTTGCCGAGCAATACCTACGGACAATAAAAGCGAAAAAGCGAGCCGGGTTAGGCTCGCTTTTTGTTTAGAGTTCCTCAGGTTAGAGTCCCCTAAGGCAACCTGAACATTGCCGTTATTTGCGCACCGCAATCGCTTCGATTTCAATGCCGACATCTTTGGGTAGACGTGCCACTTCTACACAAGAGCGTGCAGGGTAGTTGGCGACGTTGTGCTCATCAAAAAACTGACCGTACACTTCGTTCACCGTACCAAAATCGTTCAAATCTTTGACAAACACCGTCATCTTCACGATATCTGAAACCGTCAAGCCTGATGCTTCTACCACGGCTTTGACGTTTTCTAGTGATTGGCGTGCTTGAGCGGCAATATCTTCTGCGACCTCACCGGTTGCAGGATTGACTGGGATTTGTCCAGAGGTCAGAACCATGTTGCCAAGGTCAACGCCTTGTACGTATGGGCCAATCGCTGCTGGTGCTGATTCTGTATGAAGTACTTTGGTCATGTCTCTCTTCCTGAATGAGTGTTTAGCTGATGAGATAGTAACGCTTACAGGGCCGAGTGCTCGACGAGTGAGGCGTTCGCTTAATAGAGCAGTGTGCCGTGAATCCCTTGATGGGTAAAGAAAAATGAAGAGTAAAAAAATGAAGGGTAAAGAAACATCCCCGCAGCGGCGGGGATGAAATGACTAAGCTTTGAGTGAGCTTAGCGCTCAGTGACCACTTCGCGTGAGAACACTTTCTCACAGTACTTACACTTAAGGCGAAACTCGTCTTTTTTCTCAATTACCGCGAAACTGCTTTCTACCGGTTCATTGTGGGTAATGCAGTTGCTGTTCGGGCAGGCAAACACATTGTTGACTTCACGTGGAAGCTCAAGAGCGAGCTTTTTCACTACGCGGTAATCTTCAATCTGATTGACGGTGGCATGAGGGGCGTACAGCGCCAGTTTGTTGGCTTGCTCTTCGCTGATAAAGACGTTTTCAATCTTGAGCAGATCTTTATGGCCCAGTGCGGAGGAAGGGAGGTTCAACCCAACGGTCACGCGTTGGTTTGACTCATCCATTGAAAATAGCTTCAGGACCTTGATGCCCATTTTCGCGGGAATGTGGTCAATCACGGTGCCGTTTTTGATGGCTTCAACTTGCAACTGTTTTTCTTTTGCCATGATGGGAGTCTCCTGCGATTAAAGGTCTGGATTAAGGACAAGGGCGAGTAGCGCTTCACGAGCGTAGACGCCATTTTCAGCTTGCTCGAAGTAGTACGCGTGGGGTGTTTTATCGACATCCACGGTGATCTCGTCGACGCGTGGCAGCGGGTGAAGCACTTTCAAGTTGTCACGTGCGCCTTCAAGCATCGCTGCCGTTAAGATGTAGGCCGATTTGATGTGGGCGTATTCAGACTCATCAAAGCGCTCTTTTTGCACGCGTGTCATGTACAGTACATCCAGCTCAGGGATGACACTTTCCATATCGGTATGAAGGCTAAATCGAATACCGGCTTCTTCGAGCTCTTCGCAGATGTAATCAGGCATCGCTAACGCTTCAGGTGCGATAAAGAAGAAGCGAACGTTATCAAATTTCGCCAGCGCTTGAGTCAGCGAGTGTACCGTGCGGCCATATTTAAGATCACCGACGAAGGCAACGTTGAGGTTGTCTAAACGGCCTTGGGTTTCGGCAATCGAGAAGAGATCGAGCAAGGTTTGCGTCGGGTGCTGGTTGGCACCATCGCCTGCATTGATCACAGGTACACCTTTAGAAAACTCTGACGCTAGACGCGCCGCGCCCTCTTGAGGGTGGCGCATCACAAACGCATCCACATAAGAGGAGATGACCTGCACGGAGTCAGCTAGGGTTTCGCCTTTTTTCGCCAGAGAGGTGTTGCCGCCATTGTCAAAGCCAATCACGTCGCCACCAATACGTTGAATCGCAGTCTCAAATGAGAGTCGAGTACGTGTCGAGGGTTCAAAGAAGCAGCTCGCGACCACTTTATTTTTGATTAAATCTGGGTTTGGCTCAGCTTTGAGTTGACCTGCGGTTTTGACAATCAATTCCAGCTCTTCACGTGAAAGCTCAGGAATGGAGATAATGTGCTTGTTGTAAAGCGAGTTTGTCATAATCATCTTCCCAGTTATATGCGTTAGGCATGAATAATATGCGTTAGGTATAAATAATAAGTGTTAGGCATAAAAAAGCCCCCCATAACGGGAGGCTTTACAAATCAATGAAGATAGAGAAACGTCGCATCAATAAGCCAGTTTGCTTATGTGCAGTAACACGCTTTGTAACACACCAACGACGTGACATATTTCACTATCTCCAGACAAATTGCCGAGCATTATACGCCGAACTTTGCGCAGAGCAAGCGATTGCATCGCGGTTTTTTGTGTCGATCTGTGTTCGATATTAACTGCCCAGTGTGGCGACCATCACAGCCTTAATGGTGTGCATTCGGTTTTCTGCCTCATCGAAGACGATCGAGTGCTCAGATTCAAACACTTCCTCGGTCACTTCGAGGCCGTTCATGCCATATTTCTCGGCTACTTGTTTGCCAATGGTGGTTTCATCGTTGTGAAAAGCGGGCAGGCAGTGCATGAATTTGACGTGCGGGTTGCCGGTCTTTTCAAGCGTTGCCGCATTGACTTGATACGGGGTCATTTTGGCCACGCGTTCATCCCACGCTTCAGGCGCTTCACCCATCGACACCCAAACGTCGGTGTAAAGGAAATCACAACCTTCCACGCCTTGCGCCACATCTTCGGTCAATGTGATGCTTGCCCCTGTTTGCGCAGCGATGGTTTGACAAGTGTCCACCAACTCAGCCTCGGGCCAAAAATCTTTCGGTGCGACTAGGCGAATGTCCATGCCCATTTTGGCAGCGCCAACCATCAAAGAGTTGCCCATGTTGTTGCGTGCATCACCGAGGTAAGCAAAGCGCATTTGGTGCAACTGTTTACCTCGTCCATGTTCGAGCATGGTAAGGAAGTCGGCCAAAATTTGCGTCGGGTGAAACTCATCGGTCAAACCATTCCAAACCGGTACGCCTGCGTATTGACCCAGCTCTTCGACGATCGCTTGACCAAAACCGCGATATTCAATGCCATCGTACATGCGACCCAGTACGCGCGCGGTGTCTTTCATCGACTCTTTATGGCCAATCTGTGAACCCGATGGGCCGATGTAAGAGACTTGCGCGCCTTGATCAAATGCGGCGACTTCAAACGCGCAGCGAGTTCGTGTCGATGACTTTTCAAAGATAAGGGCAATGTTTTTACCCACGAGCTTCTTTTGCTCCGTTCCGGCATATTTCGCTTTCTTTAAATCCGCAGAAAGGTCGAGCAAAAATTGGATCTCTTTGGGGGTAAAATCAAGCAGCTTGAGAAAGTTACGATTACGAAGATTAAAAGCCATATACCAGTCCTTGAATCGGTATTCATTATTTGCCAATAGTTAAACATACCTGACGGCTGTTTGTGAATAATTATTTTAAAAATAAAGCGGGATATAGATAATATCCCGCTTTTTGTGACTATTAATGCTTAATGTGGTTGTGGGTGACAGGACTGCTTAGCGAGGTTACAAGTTCTCTTCCGCAAATTCTGCCAAGCGACTGCGCACCACTCCGTTGAGGTGAATATTGGCGCTGCCTTCAAAGTTTTTAAATCGCTCGACCATGTAGGTGAGCCCCGAGGTCACCGGCGTGAGGTAGTGGGAGTCAATCTGCGCTAAGTTACCGGAGCAGACAATTTTCGTCCCTTCGCCACAACGGGTGATGATGGTTTTGATTTGAGACGCCGTGAGGTTTTGGCACTCATCCAGCAGCACGAACGCATTCTGAATGGAGCGCCCGCGCATAAAGTTGATCGACTTGAACTGGATGTTGGCTTTGTCGCAAATGTACTTGAGCGATCCCTCCGTACAGTGATCATGCTTGTGCAGCGCTTCCAAGGTATCGGTGACCGCCGCGAGCCAAGGCATCATCTTCTCTTCTTCGCTGCCGGGCAAGAAGCCGATTGACTCGCCAATATCGGGCGTGTTTCGGGTGACGATGATTTTATCAAACATGCCTTTTTCGATGGTCTGCTCAAGCGCACTGGCCAGCGCCAACAAGGTTTTCCCGCTGCCCGCAGAACCCGTCAGTATGACCAAATCGATATTGGGATCGAGCAGCGCATCAAGGGCCATGCCTTGGTAAATGTTTTTTGGAGTGATGTCCCACGCTTTACGGTGCATCAATCGCTCCCGGCTGAGATCCTTAATGGTGATCTTGTCGCTGGTGATGTCCTCGACTCGACCGGCAAAGTCGCTCGAATCGTCCAAGACATATTGATTAATGTAAGTGGGTTCAAACGGCTCGCGCGGCAATGTGTGGTAAGTGCGGCCGTGAATGGTTTGGCTGTCGACTTCATCGACCTTGCTCCAAAACTCCCCTTCGATCTGTTGGTAACCTTTGGTGAGGTATTGGACATCGTCGATCAGTTGGTCGGTGCGATAGTCCTCAACAAAACGTACTCCCGCCCCTTTGGCGCGTAAACGCATGTTGATGTCTTTGGTAATGAGGATCACTTCTCGCGGCGCACGCTTGTTTTGTAAGTAGAGCACGGCGTTGAGAATGCGGTTGTCACCGGCTTTGTCTGCGAAGGCTTTGACGGTTTCTTGCAGTTCGAAATCTGCCAAAATGGCGATGTGACCGGTGCTTTCTTTATCGCGGTTGATGGGGATGCCTTCTGATATTTCATCGGGCGTGGCGTCTTTAAACAGTGCTTCGAGCGCGCGAATGGCGACGCGGGCGTCGCGAGCCACATCGCGTTTGCTGTCTTTGATTTTATCGAGCTCCTCGAGGACCGTCATCGGTATGACGACATCGTGCTCTTGGAATGAGTAGATTGCGTGAGGTTCATGAAGAAGGATGTTGGTGTCTAAAACGAAGAGTTTCCGTTCCGTATCACCCATAAGCGTCTCCTTGCCGCAGCGCGGCTTGCTTACCTGTCATACGCAGCACGGCGTGTGCGCCATGTCAGGTGTATCCTCATTGTGTGAGGTAACTTGCAGTCATTTTGCAGTGACACCTTCAGTGAGCAGGAAGCTGACATGGCTTAGGCGTTGCCCTGTCCATTCAACATGCCGCCTAACAAGGCGTCGCTACAAACCCGAGTGGATCATCAACGTAGTGAGTCAGCGTTTTTCGTGCTGACCGTTTGGTTCACTGTACCGCTCTCTCGATGGATTGCATTTCTTGTGCCGTGTTAGGGGTAAAGCCAAGAAATTGCCAAGGTACTAACCCATTGTCAGAGATGCGCCTGCCCTTAAAGTATAAGTCAGTTTCCATCTCTTCCACTTTAGAAATGCCACTTCTTTTTTACACTTTGATGTCAGCCAGAGAGTGGCAAAAAATTTGTTGAGAATTGAGGTGTTTGTGCGTGACCAATATCACAGCTTCGAGTACCATTAGCGACCTTTTTTATGTGTGGCTGGAAAAGGCTTGAGTCCTGTTCTAGCGGCGCATTGGGGGCAGATCTTGATTGTTGGTTGGGATGATGAGAATCATTGTCTACACTATCATCAATAAGCCGTACCCCGACTCACAACAGACCGATTGAAAGAGGTAGTCGATAGATGACATTTGCTTTGGGCCAGCGTTGGATCAGCGATACAGAGAGCGATTTAGGTTTAGGTACTGTAGTCGCACTGGATGCTAGAACGGTCACATTGATGTTTGCCGCATCCGAAGAGAATCGCGTGTACGCGCGCAATGATGCGCCGGTGACTCGTGTGACGTTTAACCCAGGGGATGTTGTGGATAGCCAACAAGGGTGGTCATTGCGCATTGAGCAAGTGGTTGAGGAGCAGTCGCTGCTGACCTACATCGGTACGCGTGAAGACAACGGCGATAAAGACGTCGAGCTGCGTGAAATCATGCTCAGCAACCAGATTCGTTTTAATAAACCTCAAGATAAGCTGTTTGCCGGTCAAATCGATCGTATGGACAACTTTGTGCTCCGTTATCGTGCACTGATGAACCAATATGAGCAGCACAAGAGCCCAATGCGCGGCTTATGTGGTATGCGTGCAGGCTTGATCCCTCATCAGCTTTACATCGCCCATGAAGTGGGGCGTCGTCACGCGCCGCGCGTGTTGTTGGCCGATGAAGTGGGCCTAGGTAAAACCATTGAAGCGGGCATGATCATCCACCAGCAAGTGCTGGCGGGTCGAGCGGAACGCATTTTGATCGTGGTGCCAGAAACGCTTCAGCATCAATGGTTGGTGGAGATGATGCGTCGATTCAATCTGCATTTCTCTATCTTTGATGAAGAGCGTTGCATTGAAGCGTTCGCGGAAGCCGATAATCCATTCGATACCCAGCAATATGTGCTGTGCTCACTCGATTTTCTACGCAAGAGCCGCAAGCGCTTCGAGCAAGCGCTTGACGCCGATTGGGATCTCTTAGTGGTCGATGAAGCGCACCATTTAGAGTGGAGCCCAGAGCAGCCGAGCCGTGAATATCAGGTGATTGAAGGCTTGGCTGCGCGTACACCTGGTGTACTCCTGCTCACCGCGACACCTGAACAGCTAGGTCGTGAAAGCCATTTTGCACGCTTGAGATTGCTCGACTCGGATCGCTTCTTTGACTATGAAGAGTTTGTCAAAGAAGAGCAGCAATACGCCCCGGTGGCCGATTCGGTCAGCGCTCTGTTCTCTGGCGAATCCTTGGCGGATGAGGCGAAAAACCAGATCACCGAGCTCTTATCTGAACAAGATGTTGAGCCACTGTTTCGTATTATCGAGAGCAACAGTGACGACCAGGCGATTGCCGCTGCACGTCAAGAGTTGATTGATAATTTGATGGATCGTCATGGTACGGGGCGCGTGCTGTTTCGTAACACGCGTGCAGCGATCAAAGGCTTCCCAGTGCGTAATGTGCATTTGGTGCCGATGCCGATTCCGAGCCAATACACCACGGCGATGCGTGTCTCTGGCATGATTGGCGGCAAGATGAGCCCAGAAGCGCGTGCGCTGAAAAATCTCTACCCTGAAGAGCTGTTCCAAGAGTTTGAAGGTGACGAATCGAGCTGGTGGCAGTTTGATAGTCGCGTTGATTGGTTACTTGAGAAGATCACGCAAAAACGCAGTGAAAAGGTGTTGGTGATCGCCTCTCGCGCCAGTACGGCGTTGCAATTGGAACAAGCGCTGCGCGAGCGTGAAGGCATCCGTGCCACGGTATTCCATGAAGGTATGTCGATTTTAGAACGCGACAAAGCGGCGGCGTACTTTGCCCAAGAAGAGGGAGGCGCACAGGTTCTCATCTGTAGCGAAATTGGCTCTGAAGGGCGCAACTTCCAGTTTGCGAACCAACTGGTGATGTTTGATCTGCCGTTCAACCCAGACTTACTTGAGCAACGCATCGGTCGCTTAGACCGAATTGGTCAGCAGCGCGATATCGATATTCATGTCCCCTACCTTGAAGGCACCTCGCAAGCGATTTTGGCGCGTTGGTTTAATGAAGGTTTGAATGCGTTTGCCCAAACCTGCCCAACCGGTCGCATGGTGTACGACAAGGTGTCGGATGCGCTGATTACTATGCTGGCCAGTGGAGATACCAGTGAGTTGGATGATGTGATTGCTCAATCTGCGGCAATGAACAAAGCGCTCAAAGCGGAGCTGGAGCAAGGGCGTGACCGTCTGCTTGAAATGCACTCGCACGGCGGTGAGAAAGCGCAAGCGATTGTCGATACGATTGCCGCGACCGATGGCGATACGAATCTTGTCACGTTCGCCTTGAGCCTGTTTGATACCATTGGTCTTAACCAAGACGACAAAGGCGAAAATGCGCTCGTGGTCACCCCTTCTGAGCACATGATGGTGCCCAGTTACCCAGGACTGCCATACGAAGGCGCAACTATCACCTTTGACCGTGATACGGCGCTGTCTCGTGAGGACATGCACTTTATCAGCTGGGAACACCCGATGATTCAAGGCGGTATTGATCTGCTGATGAGTGAGGGCGTGGGGACCAGTGCGGTGTCACTGCTGAAAAACAAGGCTCTGCCCGTAGGGACGCTGCTGCTTGAACTGATCTACAAAGTGGATGCGCAAGCGCCCAAACGTACTGGCATCAGCCGTTTCTTACCGACCACGCCGATTCGCATCATGCTTGATGGCAAAGGCAATGATTTATCGGCGCAAGTGGAGTTTGACAGTTTCAACCGTCAGCTCAGCCCGGTCGGCCGCCATATTGCGGCTAAACTGGTCTCTTCGGTACAGGCGCAGGTGCATCAGCTGATTGCCGCAGGTGACAAGCTGGTGGTCGAAAAAGTGGAAGCCGTACGCGAGCAAGCGCAAAAAGAGATGCAATCGAGTCTAAATGGCGAGCTTGAGCGTTTGCAGGCCCTGAAAGCGGTGAACCCGAACATTCGTGATGAAGAGATTGAAGCGATTGATGAGCAGATTACCGCGCTGACCGGTTACATCCGCCAAGCGCAATACCAACTCGACTCACTGCGTATGATTGTCGTCGCGCACAACTAAGTGATCGCAACGCGAGTAACGTATTAGTACAAGGCCCTCAACGTTGAGGGCCTTTTTGATCGTTAATAAAGATGACGAAACCGATGACTAAAGAAGCCATTTCCACCAAATAAAGACCGCCAAAAAGCCGAACAGATAAATCAGACCGGCGATGGAGAGCCACTTTAGCGAGGATGTCATTGCGAGCGGCTTAGGCAGATCGGTTTTGGTCACCAAAATGTAGTTGAGTAAACCGAAAAATGGAGTCGTAACAAAGGCAAGGATCATCGCAAAATTGAGCATTGGCAGTAGCGCTTTGGCCCAAAACAAGATGATGGCAAGGGCTGCTGCAGAGATGATCACCATCCAAGTCAGCGTCACGCCGTTTTTCATTTCTGGTTGCTTTTGCACTAAACGTTGAGATTCAGACAACACACGCGCATAACCGTCAATCACGGTGATCGTACTACCAAAAATACAGAAGAACGCAATCACAGCAATCAAGTAGCGAGACCACTCACCAATGGTCGATGCATAGAGCCCTACCAGTTGATGCGAGAAGCCGACGCCAGAGCTTGAAAGCTCAACGCCTGTCCCATGCAGCACCAAAGCGCCTAAGGAAAGAAAGACAATCGCCAGCAGCGCAGTCCCTATGTAGCCCACGTTGAAATCAAACAGCGCAGAGCGCGGCGTCACCGTTTGCTGCTTACACTGACTTTTTAGCCACATTGAGGTGATACTGGAAATTTCAATCGGTGCAGGCATCCAACCCATGGTCACAACGAGAAATCCGATTGCGGCTAATGTCCAAGGCGAGGGGGATTCGAAGCCCACGACGGGCTCGGCAGGTTTACCCAATGCGATGCACACCGCGAGCAGTGTGGCAATGGTTAGAACCGCCATGATGGTTTTCGATAACGCATCCAACGCCTTGTATTGGCCTGCAAATAAAATCGCTAAACAGGTGCTCAGTATAAGGATGCTGAGCACGGGCATCGAGAGATCAAAGGGGACGAAATAGGCGAGCAAGCTAGCGCTAAACATCAGTAGTGCAGCGGTGTTGACCACAGCGGAGACCGCACTTAAGCCGGCAAACAGCCACAAGTATGGTTTGCCAAGTTTTGAGTAGCCTTCGACTAAACTGGTGCCGGTGCCCATAGTGTATTGCACACCGGCGCGAAAAAACGGGTATTTGAATACGTTGACGAGCAAAATGAGCGCCGCCAACTGCCAGCCATAAATGGCACCCGCTTTGGTGGAGGCGACTAAGTGAGAGCCACCGACAGCAGCGGCGGCCATCATAATTCCTGGGCCTAATGAGCGAATAAGGTGGGCTAACGAGAAACGCGCCTTCGGGGGCGCTGAAGTGATACTTTCCATACTACTGCCTATGGGTGAAATGTTGTGTTTTATTGTATTTATTACCTGTCAAGGTCATTAAGGAATAACACATTTGCTTTGTCTGTCATAGATTTTTTACACTTTGAGTGAAACTTTCTTTTCAAGCGTGAATAATCGACAAAAATGCCAGACTGGTGCCCTTGCGAGTGGCTTCGGGTATACTTCGCCCGAATTCATAGTAGTTGAGAGTGTTTATGGCCATGCTGGAGTACAACCCACCAAGGGAGCCTTGGGTGGAGGTTGTTTTTGAAGATGAACATATCCTTGCGGTCAATAAGCCGTCAGGGCTGCTGTCTGTACCTGGCCGCGATCCTGCTCATCGCGACAGCATGTGGTCACGACTGCAAGAGACGCACCCGGATATTCAAGTGGTGCATCGCTTAGATATGTCCACTTCCGGCCTAATGGTATTAGCAAAAAACAAACTCGCAGAAAGTGCGTTAAAGAAGCAGTTTCAGTTTCGTCTCACACACAAAGTCTACTATGCACGAGTATGGGGAGAGGTGAGTGAGCAAGAGGGCGTCATTGATCTGCCGCTGATTTGTGACTGGCCAAATCGCCCGCGGCAAAAAGTGTGTTTAGAGACAGGTAAACCGTCAAAAACCTTATACCAAGTGGCGAAACGAGAAGAGAAAACCACCATCGTGCGCTTGTTGCCGGTGACGGGGCGCTCTCATCAACTGCGCGTTCATATGCAAGCGCTCGGCCACCCGATTGTCGGTGATGAGTTCTACTCCAGCGGTGAGGCGCTGCTCTGTTCGGATCGCTTAGCCCTTCACGCGGCAGAGTTGAGCTTTTATCATCCACGCAGTCATTGGCTGAAAAGTATTTTTGTTCCTTGTGACTTCTATCCCGAGGCACAAGAGATGCTGTTTGATTATTTCGATCCTGTGCGAAAATTACCCGACTATAAAACACTGCCCAAACCATAATCGGTTACACAGAGTGGGCAGTTGAAGGAGACCTTATGCTGCCCAACCTTGTTTTTCTCGACAGAGCCACCATTCCAAGTCAAATCACCTTGCCAGCTCCTCGCCATCCGCACGTTTGGCAAGCTTACGACTTCACCGCACCAGAACAAGTGGTCGAGCGCCTGCAAGGCGCCACTGTCGCGATCACCAATAAGGTGCTACTCGATGAAGCGGTGCTTGCGCAGCTTCCATCACTCAAACTCATCGCCGTCTCGGCGACAGGATACAATAACCTTGATATTGAAGCGTGTCGCCGCTTGGGCATTGCTGTGACCAACGTTCAAGGTTACGCCACCCAATCGGTACCTGAGCACGTGCTGGGTATGATCTTTAGCTTGAGTCGTCGCCTCAGTGCCTACCATCACGACATTGCCCAAGGGGAGTGGCAGCGCAACAAGCAGTTCTGCTTTTTTACCCACCCGATAAGGGATGTAGCGGGGACAACCCTTGCGATTGTGGGCGGCGGGGCATTAGGACGGGCCACCGCGCAACTGGCCAGTGCGGTCGGTATGCACGTGATCTTTGCTGAGCGTAAGGGGGAACATCAGTGCCGTGAGGGTTATGTCCCGTTTGAGGCGGCGCTTTCTCAAGCGGATGTGGTGAGTTTGCACTGTCCACTGAGTGATGAGACCTTTCACCTCATCGGTGAGCCAGAGCTGGGCTTGATGAAATCGAGCGCGATATTGATCAATACTGGGCGAGGGGGATTGGTTGATGAACAGGCATTGGTGTCGGCGTTGACGTCTGGTCAGATAGGGGCGGCGGGGGTCGATGTGTTCACGAGTGAGCCAGCCGATGAGAGTAACCCTTTGTTGGCGAATATTTCGCTCCCAAACCTGCTGCTTACACCACACGTTGCTTGGGGTAGCGACTCCGCGATTCAGAAACTCGCCGACATTCTTATTGATAACATCGACGCATTTCTTGACGGTCGAGAGCAAAATCGCGTGGTGTGATTTACTCGCTGCTGCTGGCCTTTAATTGACTCAAGCCTTGATTGAATACACGCAGCAGCTTTTCTCCATCGGGGTGCGCTTTGGAGAACATCAAATAATTACTATTAGTCAAAAATGGCTTAGGGTGAAAACTGATCAGAGCCTGGGTTTCATAGGGGAGTTTGTTGAGCGTAAATAGACCGATGTGTTTCTCTTCTGGCACGAGCTCAACCCGGCGATATTTGAGAAATTGAAACGCTTTGGTAGGGTCGGCGACCCTATGTATGGTGACATGCCCATCCTCGATCAGTGCATCCAGTTCTTCACCATAGCTGTAGCCCAGCCCACCGCCAAGGTGTTTACCCTCTAAATCTTCTAAACGCTGCCAAGAAAAGTCATCGCTTTTACGATGAAAGAAAACAAATTCCTCTTGTGCCACTGGTTCGCTGAAGTAAAAATGCTCGGTTCTCTCTTGGGCAAACATCCAGATAGCGGTGGCGACAAATTCGCCTTCACTCGCTTCTTTGTAGGCCCGTTTCCAAGGAAAGAAGTGGAATTCGACTTGATAGCCTTGTGTCGCAAACGCCTGCTCAATGGTCTTTCCGACAAAACCGAATTCTTCTAACTCTTGGCCGATAAAAGGTGGCCACTCACCTGCGGCAATTTTGACAATCTTATTGTCTTCATCATTATTCAATTCACCATTATTGGTTTCTGCCGTGGCGTCGACACTCACGGCGAACCACAATGCGAACAGGGCACTAGAAAGGGATACTGCGAGCGCGCGCACAAGTCACTCCTTTGTCGCTTTTACTTTAACTTTAGTTCTCAGCCGATAAAGAGCAAGACATAAAAAAGGCTGGTCATCATGACCAGCCTCCCAGACTTGATTTATGCACTTACAGTGCGGCAATCGTCGTTTTTTGCTCTTCAAGCTTCACGAGCGTTTCTTTGTAGCCTTCTAGCTTCTCACGCTCTTTAGCCACCACCGCTTCTGGTGCTTTAGCCACGAAGCCTTCGTTACCTAGCTTGCCTTCAATGCGTTTGATTTCGCCTTGTGTCTTTTTGATTTCACCATCGAGGCGAGCAAGCTCGGCGTCTTTGTCGATGAGACCCGCCATTGGGATCATTAGCTCCGACTTAGCGACGAGTGCCGTTGCACAAGCTGGTGTTTCTTCACCCGCTTCCAGTACACGTACAGACTCAAGCTTCGCCAGAGAAACAAGAACTTGCTTGTTCGCTTCTAGACGAGCTGCGTCTTCCGCGTTTGCGGCTTTTAGCATCACTTCAAGCGGCTTACCTGGGTTGATGTCGTACTCCGCACGTAGGTTACGGATACTAGTGATGAATGACTTCACCCACTCGATGTCATCAAGAGCTGCTTGGTTGAAGTTCGCTTCGTCGAACTGAGGAAGCGCTTGAAGCATGATCGTCTCACCTTCAACACCATCAACCAGTGGTTTAACGCTCTGCCAGATAGTTTCTGTGATGTATGGGATCACTGGGTGCGCAAGACGAAGTGTCTTCTCTAGAACGGTGATCAGCGTGCGGCGAGTACCACGTTGCTGAGCTTCGTTACCTTTCCAAAGCACTGGCTTAGTGAGCTCTAGATACCAGTCACAGAATTGGTTCCAGATGAATTCGTAAATCGTGTTTGCTGCCATATCCAGACGGAAGTTATCAATGTGACTATTGAACTCTTTCGCTGCTAGCTCAAACTGAGACTCGATCCATTTGTCTGCGAGTGAGTACTCGATCTCACCTGCCTGTTCGTTAGATGAATGGAAGCCACAATCCTGATCTTCTGTATTCATCAGCACGTAACGGCTCGCGTTCCATAGCTTGTTACAGAAGTTACGGTAACCTTCCAGACGCTTCATATCCCAGTTGATGTCACGACCCGTTGAAGCCATAGCAGCAAGAGTGAAGCGCAGTGCATCCGTACCGTAGGGTTCGATACCGTTTTCAAACGTCTTGCGCGTGTTCTTCTCGATCTTCGCGGCAAGTTGAGGCTGCATCATGTTACCGGTGCGCTTTTCAACTAGAGACTCAAGGTCGATGCCGTCAATCATGTCGATTGGGTCAAGCACGTTACCCTTAGACTTCGACATCTTGTCGCCGTTTTCATCACGGATGAGACCCGTTACGTAAACCGTCTTGAATGGCACTTGTGGCTTGCCGTTTTCATCTTTACAGAAGTGCATAGTCATCATGATCATGCGAGCAACCCAGAAGAAGATGATGTCGAAACCGGTGACCAGCACATCTGAAGGGTGGAATGTTTTCAGATCATCTGTGTTTTCAGGCCAGCCTTGTGTGCCAAACGTCCACAAGGCAGAAGAGAACCAGGTATCCAGTACGTCGTCATCTTGGTGCAGTACCACAACCGGTGCTAGGCCGTTCTTCTCACGCACTTCGTCTTCAGTGCGACCAACGTAGACATTGCCGTCGTTGTCGTACCATGCAGGGATACGGTGCCCCCACCATAGCTGACGAGAGATACACCAGTCTTGAATGTCACGCATCCAAGAGAAGTACATGTTTTCGTATTGCTTAGGTACGAATTGGATTTCGCCGTCTTCCACTGCTTTAGTTGCGGTTTCTGCAAGAGGAGCAGTACGCACATACCATTGGTCGGTCAGCATCGGTTCGATGACCACGCCGCCACGGTCGCCGTATGGCACGGTGAGGTCGTGGTCTTTGATTTCGTCTAGCAGGCCAATCTCTTCAAATTCCGCTACGATGGCTTTACGCGCGGCAAAACGCTCCAACCCTTGGTATTTAGCCGGGATCTCTGTTGAGTATGCATCGCTCGCTTCGCCATTCGTGTTAAACACTTCGGCTGCGTCACGGATGTTGGCATCAAAGGTGAGGATGTTGATCATCGGTAGCTGGTGGCGCTTACCCACTTCGTAGTCGTTGAAGTCGTGCGCAGGGGTGATTTTCACACAGCCTGTGCCTTTCTCCATGTCCGCGTGCTCATCACCGACGATAGGGATGCGGCGGTCAACGATAGGAAGAAGGATCTCTTTACCGATCAAGTCTTTGTAGCGAGGATCTTCTGGGTTCACCGCAACGCCCGTATCACCCAGTATCGTCTCTGGACGAGTGGTAGCGACAACGATGTAGTCTTTGCCGTCTGCCGTTTTCACCCCATCCGCTAGTGGGTAGCGGAAGTGCCACATGTGGCCTTTTTTATCTTTGTTTTCAACTTCAAGATCAGAAATTGCGGTATGCAGTTTAGGATCCCAGTTAACCAGACGCTTACCACGGTAGATGAGGTCATCTTCGTAGAGGCGCACGAACACTTCTTGAACGGCGTTTGATAGGCCGTCATCCATAGTGAAACGTTCACGGTCCCAGTCGACAGAAGCACCTAGGCGACGCAGCTGTTTAGTGATGGTGCCACCTGATTCGCCTTTCCATTCCCAGATTTTGTCGATGAACGCATCACGGCCGTAATCGTGCTTGGTTTTGCCTTCTTCTGCCGCGATCTTACGCTCAACCACCATCTGTGTGGCGATACCTGCGTGGTCAGTACCGACTTGCCAAAGGGTGTTCTTGCCCTTCATACGTTCGGCACGGATCAAGGTATCCATGATGGTGTCTTGGAATGCGTGGCCCATGTGAAGGCTACCGGTGACGTTCGGTGGCGGGATCATGATGCTGTATGATTCTTTCGTCGTGTCGCCGTGCGGCTTAAAGTAGCCTTTTTCTTCCCAAGCCTGGTATAGAGCTTGTTCAATTGAAGTTGGGTTGTATGTCTTTTCCATAGCGCTCATTTTGCCTCGTGATGATGGAACTTAGGCGGCGTGCATTCACCTAATGATTAGGGCCAGCCGACGTTCTACCCCTTGGAGGTTTGATTCTGGTTAATGGTAAATCTAGGTCAATCTTTATAAGTGAACTCTCTGAAAAGAGAGCTTAACTATAAGGATTGACGGTCAGTGGTGTTCGAGTGCGATCGTTTGCATTTGAAAGCCCGATTGACGGTAAATTTTATACCGTTCTCGCGCTTGCTGCTTGGCTTTTTCGTCGCAAGGGACGAAGTCTACCACCTCTGTAAACGGATGCGCAAAGGTTGTCTCATTTTCAGCCAAATTTATCACCAACTGGCGATGCCAAGAAGGGCGGACCTGCTGATGGCCGATCTCAATCTGCGTGCCATACTTGGGACCTTCTCCAACCAAGTTATGGCCGATGTACTGCTCAGGTTCCACTTGCCAAAACCGCTCAGCAAGGGCCTCCGCGTGGGCTTTGTGCTGGCAGTTGACGTACACTTTTGCCCCTTGTTTGGCAAAGTGCTGCGCCAAAAAGACCGCATACGCATCCAACCCTTCAGGGGTGGCTTGGGGAGAATCCGATTGAATCAGATAAAAGGTCGCGTTAGCCATGATATTTGCTGATGCCTTATATACAAAAAAGGGCCTTGCGGCCCTTCGATGTGGTTGAGGATTACTCCTCAGTATCTTGACCGCTGCGATTGAGCAGGAACTGGACAAGCATAGAGACTGGTCGGCCTGTTGAGCCTTTCGCTGCGCCAGATTTCCAAGCAGTGCCCGCGATATCGATGTGAGCCCAGTTGTACTTCTTAGCAAATTTCGACAAGAAACAGCCGGCAGTAATGGTGCCACCAGGACGACCACCAATGTTCGCCATATCGGCGAATGGGCTTTTCAGCTGTTCATGGTACTCATCGGCCATCGGTAAGCGCCATGCACGATCGCTCGCTTGCTCAGAAGCGTTAATAAGCTCGTGAGACAACGGGTTGTGGTTTGAGATCACGCCACTGATGTGGTGACCCAGTGCAATCACACACGCACCAGTGAGGGTAGCGACATCCACGACACATTCTGGTTCAAAGCGCTCAACGTAGGTCAGTGCATCACACAGAACCAAGCGGCCTTCGGCATCGGTATTCAATACTTCGACCGTTTGACCTGACATTGTGGTTAGGATATCACCCGGACGGTAAGCGTTGCTGCCTGGCATGTTTTCACAGCCGGCCAGCACACCAATCACGTTGATAGGCAGGTTCAGTTTCGCGAGCGCTTTCATGGTGCCAAACACGGAGGCAGCGCCACACATGTCGTATTTCATCTCATCCATGCCTTCGCCAGGCTTGAGTGAAATACCGCCCGAATCGAACGTCAGACCTTTGCCGACTAATACGATAGGCTTGGCTTGTGCGTCTGGGTTACCCTTGTACTCCATGATTGACATCATCGATTCGTTTTTCGAACCGCGGCCTACCGCTAGGTAAGAGTTCATCCCCAGTTTTTCCATCTCTTCTTCGCCGATCACTTTCGTCGTAATCGTCTCGTAGTCGTCCGCTAAGCGGCGCGCTTGAGAGGCGAGATAAGCTGGGTTCGCAATGTTGGGTGGCATGTTGCCAAGGTCTTTACACGCTTTGACGCCCGACGAGATGGCCAAGCCATGCGCGATCGCTTTTTCACCCAAGTTCAACTCACGACGCGTCGGTACGTTGAACACCAACTTGCGCAGTGGGCGACGGGTTTCAGGCTTGACGCTCTTAAACTGATCAAAGGTGTAGAGGCCATCTTTGGTCGCTTCGACCGCTTGGCGCACTTTCCAGTAGGTATCACGACCTTTCACATGCAGCTCAGTCAAGAAGCACACCGCTTCCATAGAGCCCGTTTCGTTCAAGGTGTTGATGGTTTTCTGGATAATCTCTTTGTACTGACGTTCATCCAACTCGCGCTCTTTGCCGCAACCGACAAGCAGAACACGCTCAGACAACACACCAGGTACTTGATGCAGAAGTAGCATCTGCCCAGGTTTTCCTTCTAGATCACCACGGCGAAGTAGTGAACTGATATAGCCATCGCTGATTTTATCTAGCTGCTCAGCAACTGGAGAAAGGCGACGTGGCTCAAACACCCCGACAACGATACATGCGCTACGTTGTTTCTCTGGGCTGCCACTCTTTACACTGAACTCCATGCGTACTCCTACATCCTGAAGACAAATCGAACTAAATGTTAGATAATGGCGTCTTACTTGTTGATTCCTACACCGGAACTATCTTTAAATAAGCGCGTTAACAATTAGCCAAAAAATTTAAAAACAAAAGGTTCATCGGGAAATTATAGTGATTCAATTAAAAAAACAAGTTTTGTATAGGTAATTTCAGCGTGATTATTGTTAGATATTTGATCCGCGAGACACTCAAGAGCCAATTAGCGATATTTTTTATCCTGTTTTTGGTGTTTCTCAGCCAAAAACTGATCAAAGTGCTCGCCGATGCATCCGATGGTGATATCCCCGCAAGTTTGGTCATGCACTATGTCGGCTTAAGCATGCCGTCAATGGGGCTTTTGATGCTGCCGCTCAGTCTATTCTTAGGCATTCTCCTCACCTTTGGTCGTCTCTACGCAGAAAGTGAAATTACCGTGATGAATGCGACGGGGATTGGCAACAAATTCCTCATTCGCGCCGCTTTGTACTTGGCGGTGATCACCGGGTTAATTGCCGCCGCCAACGCGTTTGTTTTTGCGCCTTACAGCCAAGAAAAGCTGATTCAATTGCAAGAAGAAGTCGAAGCGGAAAATAGCGTTGACCTCCTCAAAAAAGGCCACTTCCAAGGTACGCCGGATGGATCATCTGTTGTGTTTATTGATGATATAGACGGTAAAAAACTCAAACACGTTTTTGTCGCACAAATGCGCCCGAGAGACTCCATTTTACCGAGCGTCTCTTTCTCTCAATCTGGTGAAGTGAAAGAGCTGAGCGACGGGCGTCAGGTT
Source organism: Vibrio sp. R10-SG-ISO4 (assembly GCF_059834135.1). Classification (NCBI taxonomy): domain Bacteria; kingdom Pseudomonadati; phylum Pseudomonadota; class Gammaproteobacteria; order Vibrionales; family Vibrionaceae; genus Vibrio; species Vibrio sp. R10-SG-ISO4. The sequence continues at coordinate 33,616 of NZ_JCBDHJ010000001.1, read as the reverse complement.
ATTCGCATGTATGACGGTACACGCTATGAAGGGGTGCCAACGCGTGTGGATTATATGATCACTGAGTTTGATCAGTACGAGGGACTGATTGGGCAGCGCGATGTGAAAGCGAAAGGGCGTGACTGGGAAGCAATTCCGACGATGGAGCTGTTGTCCAACCCTGACCGACGCGCACAAGCGGAGTTACAATGGCGCCTCTCGTTAGTGGTCTGCATCCCTTTGCTTACCATGCTGGTGGTGCCGTTATCGGCGGTTAACCCTCGTCAAGGGCGCTTCGCGAAAATGGGGCCGGCGATATTGATTTACTTGGCCTACTTCTTAGCCATCAGTGCGACGAAGTCGGCTCTTGAAGATGGCTCGTTTCCTACGATGATCGGCATGTGGCCAATTAACGCGGCGTTGTTGCTCACCGCAGTGGGTATCAACTCGATGGACAGTATTGCGGTTCGTCGCTTTAAAGATAGAGTCAGACAAAGAAAAAAGAAGGCAGCGTAAGTCGTGTTTAAGATTCTTGATCTCTACATAGGTCGAACCATTATTGCCACGACGTCTCTGGTGTTGGCTACGTTTGTTGGCTTGTCGGCCATTATCAAATATGTCGAGCAGTTGCGTAAGGTCGGCAGTGGCACCTATGACTTGTTGCAAGCGCTGTTTTTTGTCGTCCTCAGTATTCCGCGTGACGTCGAGATGTTTTTCCCAATGGCGGCATTGCTTGGCGCTTTGATAGGGCTTGGTATGTTGGCTTCAAGCTCCGAGCTTGTGGTGATGCAGGCGTCGGGTTATTCGAAGTTAGATATCGGTTTGTCGGTACTCAAAACCGCAGTGCCGTTAATGGTGCTGGTGACGTTGCTCGGACAATGGGGTGCGCCGCAAGCGCAAAAAATGGCACGTGACTTACGAGCGTTTGCCACCTCTGGCGGCGCGATTATGTCTGTGCGTACCGGCGTTTGGGCGCGTGATGCCAACGATTTTATTTTTATGGGTAAAGTCGAAGACGACACGATTTATGGCATGAACATGTGGCGATTTGACAGCGATAAAAAGCTGCAAACCGTCGTGTACGCCAACAAAGTGGATTACCTGTCCGACAACACTTGGCTCATGAAAGAGGTCCAAGTGACGGAAATGATGGACGATGTCGAGATCAATAAAACGGCGCTGCCCGAATATCGTTGGACGACGTCGCTCGCCCCCGACAAGCTCGCCGTGGTAACGGTGAAACCTGAAGAGTTGTCACTGGGTGGCTTGTACGATTACGTGACCTACTTAAAAGCCTCAGAGCAGGACTCTTCACGCTATGAATTGGCGCTGTGGCGTAAAGTCACGCAGCCTTTCTCCATTGCCGTGATGATGTTGATGGCGCTGTCGTTTATCTTTGGTCCGCTGCGCAGTGTCACCATGGGCGCACGCATTTTATCGGGTGTGGTGGCCGGCTTCACCTTTTACATCTCGAGTGAATTCTTTGGCCCGCTCAGCTTGGTGTACAGCATTCCGCCTGTTTTTGGTGCGGTGATGCCGAGCGTGGTGTTCTTGACCATTGCGCTGTTGCTGTTACGCCGCAAGTTGTAGCCCACGGGGCGTGATCTTTCACTAGCATGTTAACAACAAGGCCTCCCAAATTCGGGAGGCCTTGTTGTCTTTAGGCTTGATAGTGTACTGAGCTTTAGAGGTGTTTCTTTAAACGGTACAGCGCTTCTAATGCTTGTCGAGGCGTTAAATCATCAGGGTCAATATTGGCCAGCATCTGCTCCACTTCACTTGGCTCGGGGATCAAGCTGAGCTGGTTAGCCACATCAACGCCAGCCCGCGCAGGTGCTGGCGCATCGGTTAACGAGATTGATTCCAACTGCTGCAATTTAGCCCGTGCTTGCTTGATGACACTTTTTGGTACGCCAGCTAACCCGGCAACGGCGAGACCGTAGGATTTACTTGCCGCCCCTTCTTGCACCGCGTGCATAAAGGCAATGCTATCGCCATGCTCCACCGCATCAAGGTGGACGTTGGCTAAGGTTGCGATCTGGTTGGGCAGCTCTGTTAATTCAAAATAGTGGGTGGCGAACAGAGTCATCGCCCCAAGCTCTTTGGCAAGCCATTCAGCGCTTGCCCAAGCAAGCGACAAGCCATCGTAGGTACTGGTGCCACGGCCAATTTCATCCATTAACACTAAGCTGCGCTCCGTGGCGTTGTGCAAGATGTTGGCGGTTTCCGTCATTTCGACCATAAAGGTTGAGCGCCCAGAGGCCAGATCGTCGGAGGCGCCAATACGGGTAAATATACGATCAATCGAGCCTATGGTTGCCGATTCAGCGGGCACATAGGAGCCGATATGCGCCATCAAAGCAATAAGGGCGGTCTGGCGCATGTAGGTCGATTTACCGCCCATGTTAGGCCCGGTAATGATCAACATCTTACGTTGTGGCGTCAGTTCTGTGGGGTTGGCAATAAACGGCTCATCCATTACCTGCTCCACCACTGGATGGCGACCGCCTTGGATATGAACACCAATCTCACCATTGAGTATCGGGCGGCAGTAGTCGAGGCTATCGGCGCGCTCTGCTAGGTTTTGCAACACATCGATTTGCGACAATGCTGAGGCCAGATTTTGCATCTGCTCTAAGTGAGGCAGCAGCAGATCAAACAGGCCTTCCCATAACTGCTTTTCGAGCGCCAGTGCTTTTGACTTGGAGTTTAAGACCTTGTCTTCATGCTCTTTCAGCTCAGGAATGATATAGCGTTCGGCATTTTTTAACGTTTGGCGGCGAACATAGTGAGGCGGCACAAGGTGGCTTTGGCCACGGCTGACCTGAATAAAGAAACCGTGCACATTGTTGTAGCCGACTTTCAATGTATCAATGCCGTGACGTTCGCGCTCTGATTGCTCAAGTTGGTCCAGGTATTCGGTGGCGCCATCGGCCAATTTACGCCATTCATCGAGCTCTGCGTCGTAGCCTTGTGCAATCACCCCTCCGTCACGAATGACGACGGGCGGATTCTCTTTAACGGCGCGCTCAAGCAGTTCGCAGACTTCTTCCATCGGCGCAGCATACTGGGCGAGCTTTTTAAGGTACGGGTGCTCAGCACTTTTCATCACATCAGCGAGCTCTGGCAACTGTTGCATGGTAAAGCGCAGTCTTGCCATATCGCGAGGTCGAGCACTGCGTAGCGCTAAGCGTGCAAGAATGCGTTCAATGTCGCCCACTTGTTTGAGTACAGGCTGCAACTCAGTAAAGAGCGCGAGCTGCTTAAGTTCTGTGATGGCATCGAGACGCTGATTGAGCGTGTCGATATCGCGCATCGGTTGGTGCAACCAACGTTTGAGCATTCGACTGCCCATTGGCGTTGCGGTGTGATCGAGTACAGAAGCCAACGTGTTGTCGGTGCCGCCCGCGAGGTTTTGCGTGATTTCCAAATTGCGTCTTGTCGCTGCGTCTAAGATCACCGAATGATCTTGGCGATCAAACGTCAGCGAGCGAATGTGAGGCAGGGCGGTGCGTTGCGTATCTTTGACGTACTGGATCAAACAGCCAGCGGCACAGAGGCCCAGTTTGGCATGTTCAACACCAAAGCCGACCAAATCTCGCGTGCCAAATTGTTGATTCAGCTGCTGCTTGGCCGTATCGAGCTCGAACTCCCAGATTGGTCGGCGGCGATTACCACTGCGCGAAGACATCAGATGCACGGGCTCAAAATCTTCAGGGAACAAAAGCTCTCTTGGCGAAGTGCGCTGCAGCTCTGCCGCCATCGCTTCTTCGTTTTGCGGCTCCATCAACTGAAAGCGACCGGAAGTCACATCGAGCGTCGCGTAGCCGAATCGACCGTCGTGATGATAGATCGCGGCAATCAAATTATCGACCCGTTCAGAGAGTAAGGCTTCATCGGTCACTGTGCCGGGTGTCACGATGCGCACTACCTTACGCTCCACAGGGCCTTTGCTGGTGGCTGGATCGCCGATCTGCTCACAAATTGCAACGGATTCACCGAGTTGAACCAGCTTGGCGAGATAGCCTTCGACCGCGTGGAAAGGCACGCCCGCCATCGGGATGGGCTCACCGGCTGACGCGCCACGCTTAGTGAGGGAAATGTCTAACAATTGCGAGGCGCGTTTTGCGTCATCGTAAAACAGTTCATAAAAATCCCCCATGCGGTAAAACAGCAGAATGTCAGGGTTCTCTGCCTTTAACTTGAGATACTGCTGCATCATTGGGGTATGTTTTTGTTCTGCTTTCACGGTTACATCTTTCGTTTGTGGTTATTGCGGCTTAGGATACGTGAATCACCAAATGGGTAAAAGGTGCAAAGGATGCAAAGCAAACAAAATTTATCTCACCAAGTTGGGGAAGCCTTGGCTCAACATGGCTTGGTGCTGACGACCGCAGAGTCCTGTACCGGTGGCGGTGTCGCGACAGCGATCACAGACATCGCTGGCAGCTCAGCGTGGTTCGATCGAGCGTTTGTCACCTACAGCAACGAAGCGAAAATTGAGATGCTGGGCGTGAGTGCCGATACTTTGGATCAATATGGCGCGGTGAGTGAACCGACGGTGCGCGAAATGGCGCAGGGAGCATTGGCTCATTCACGGGCCGACATCGCGATAGCGATTAGCGGCATCGCGGGTCCTGGAGGCGGAACGCAAGAGAAGCCGGTAGGCACGGTCTGTTTTGCTTGGTGTGACCGTCACTCATGGCAAAAAATCGAGACGCGTCATTTTAATGGGAACCGTGACGCAGTTCGCTCCGCTGCGGTCGAAACCGCTTTAGAAGTGCTGTATAAAGAGTTGCAACAGAGAGTGAAAACGTCGTAGCTAAAACAGTTAATTATTATTTATCAGTAGCATACGATTGAATTTCAAAAAAACGTTGATCAGCTATAGACACTGTATGAATCAACAGTATAATGGCGTTTATAGAGTGTTCGGGCCACCCCCGATTTGAAGAAAGTATTCATTTTTACCTGATTTCAGGTGAAAGTTTTGGAGAAAGTAATGGACGATAACAAACAGAAAGCGCTCGCCGCTGCGCTAGGCCAGATTGAAAAGCAATTCGGCAAAGGTTCAATCATGCGCCTTGGTGACAACCGCGCAATGGATGTGGAAACGATTTCTACTGGTTCTCTTTCTCTTGATATTGCACTGGGTGCCGGTGGCCTACCAATGGGTCGTATTGTTGAGATTTATGGCCCTGAATCATCAGGTAAAACAACCTTAACGCTTGAACTGATTGCCGCTGCGCAACGTGAAGGTAAAACGTGTGCCTTTATCGATGCTGAGCACGCGCTTGACCCTGTCTACGCGAAAAAACTGGGTGTGGATATCGATGCGTTATTAGTGTCTCAGCCAGACACAGGCGAGCAAGCGCTTGAAATTTGTGACGCGCTCGCACGTTCTGGTGCGATTGACGTGATGGTTATTGACTCCGTTGCTGCCTTGACACCAAAGGCTGAAATCGAAGGCGAAATGGGCGACAGCCACATGGGTCTTCAAGCGCGTATGCTTTCACAAGCAATGCGTAAGTTGACGGGTAACCTTAAGCAATCTAACTGTATGTGTATCTTCATCAACCAAATTCGTATGAAGATCGGTGTGATGTTTGGTAACCCTGAAACCACCACGGGTGGTAACGCACTAAAATTCTACGCTTCTGTCCGTCTTGATATCCGTCGTACGGGTTCTATCAAAGAAGGCGATGAAGTGGTCGGTAACGAGACGCGCATCAAAGTGGTTAAGAACAAGATTGCTGCGCCGTTTAAGCAAGCTGAAACGCAAATTATGTACGGTCAAGGTTTCAACCGTGAAGGCGAGCTTATTGACCTTGGCGTGAAACACAAGATGGTAGAAAAAGCCGGTGCATGGTACAGCTACAACGGTGACAAGATCGGTCAGGGTAAAGCGAACGCGTGTAAGTTCCTGCGTGAGAATCCTGAAGCGGCGAAAACACTGGATAAAAAGCTGCGTGACCTTCTGCTTTCTCCGGCTGAAATCCCAGCTGAAGAGCCAGAATTTGGCCAAGCGCCAGAGCAAGAAGAGCTATAAGCTTTTAGCGTCATTCATCAAAGCCCTGCTTATGCGGGGCTTTGTCGTTTCTTGTACTCTCAATGTTCGCTACATTCTCGATATGAAAAGTAGGCGGTACCTTCTCGAGAGTTACTGAATTCGAGGGTCACTGAATCATCCTCTCACTTGTCATGGATCACTGTGCGATTATGTATCAACGTCAACCTCCGACACTGTCCAGTAAAGAAGCTGCGATGCAATTGCTTAGCCGCCGAGATCACGGCGTGTATGAGCTGCAACAGAAGTTAAGCCTCAAAGGCTATGAGGACGCCGACATTCAAGAGGCGGTGAATTTTTGCCTAGAGCACCGCTATCTCGATGACCTGCGTTATGCCAAGAGCCAGGTTCGCCAACAGGTTTACAAAGGCCATGGTGAGCGTCGAGTTCGCCAAGAGCTGCAACAAAAAAGAGTGGCTGAGTCGACAGTCAATCAAGCCCTTGAGGAAGAACCTCAAGACTGGTTTGAGCTTGCCAAGCTTGCGGCAGAGAAAAAATTCAAAGGCATCAAAGCACAAGATCAAAAAGCGTACGCTAAACAAGTGCGTTTCCTACAGTATCGTGGATACAGCTTTGAACAAATCAGTTACGCCTTAAACGACCATTGTGACTCTTAATTCAACACGCTTTCATCAATCTAAGCATGAAGTACCGTCAACGGCGGCATTTTTTCAAGAAAACTAGTCGTAGCTGACTGCATGATCTACAATACGGCAAAATTCTAACTCGACTATTTTCAGGAAGAGCTGCATGTACATGAGCACTGATGAGGTTCGTAACGCGTTCCTCAAGTTCTTTGAAAGCAAAGGACACCAAATCGTAGAAAGTTCATCGTTAGTACCGCATAACGACCCAACCCTGCTATTTACTAACGCAGGCATGAACCAATTCAAAGATTGCTTCTTGGGCGCAGAAAAACGTGCCTACACGCGAGCAACTACGGCTCAGCGTTGTGTACGTGCGGGTGGTAAACACAATGACCTAGAGAACGTCGGCTTCACGGCTCGTCACCACACCTTCTTCGAAATGCTCGGTAACTTCAGTTTTGGTGATTACTTCAAAGAAGATGCCATTGCGTTCGCTTGGGAGTTTCTGACCGAAACATTGCAATTGCCAAAAGATCGTCTTTTAGTCACTGTCTACGAGACCGATGACGAAGCATTTGAAATCTGGAACAAAAAAGTAGGTGTTCCCGCCGATCGTATCGTACGCATTGGTGACAAAGAGGGCGGTAAGCAATACGAGTCAGACAACTTCTGGACCATGGGTGATACGGGTCCATGCGGTCCTTGTACCGAAATCTTCTACGATCACGGTGAGCACATTTGGGGTGGCCGTCCGGGTACGCCTGAAGAAGATGGCGACCGTTTCATCGAGATCTGGAACAACGTATTCATGCAGTTCAACCGTCATGCTGACGGTACGATGGAGCCACTACCTAAGCCAGCTGTTGATACGGGCATGGGTATTGAGCGTATTTCTGCCATCATGCAGGGCGTTCATTCAAACTACGAAATCGATGTATTCCAAAAGCTCATCAAAGCGGCGGCAGAAGTGGTCGGTTGCGAAGACCTTTCAAACCAATCGCTACGCGTGATTGCTGACCACATTCGCTCTTGTTCATTCCTAATCGCAGATGGCGTGATGCCTTCAAACGAAGGCCGTGGTTACGTTTTGCGTCGTATTATTCGTCGTGCTGTGCGTCACGGTAATAAACTAGGTGCCAAAGGCGTCTTCTTCTACAAGCTTGTCGGTGTTTTGGCTGAAGTGATGGGCAGCGCCGCTGACGAACTTAAGAAGCAACAAGCGGTTGTTGAGAAAGTACTTCGCATTGAGGAAGAAAACTTTGGCCGTACACTCGAGCGTGGCATGGTTATCCTCAATGAAGCGCTGGATGCACTTGAAGGTAAAGAGCTTGATGGCGAGACCGTATTTAAGCTTTATGACACATACGGCTTCCCGGCTGACTTAACTAACGACGTGGCTCGTGAGCGTGATTTCACCATCGACGAAGCGGGTTTCGAAAAAGCGATGGAAGAGCAGCGTCAGCGTGCACGTGAAGCCGGCCAATTCGATACGGATTACAACGCAACCATTAAAACGGAAGCGGAAACCGAATTTTGCGGTTACACCGGCACTCAAGGTAAGAGTCATGTGGCTGAAATCTTCGTTGAAGGTGAAGTGGCAGAATCTCTATCGGCAGGTGACAAAGCGATCATCATCCTGGGTGAAACGCCTTTCTATGCAGAATCTGGTGGTCAATGTGGCGATGCGGGTGTTCTGAAAACAGAATCAGGCCTATTCAAAGTCGAAGATACTCAGAAGTTGGGTAATGCGATTGCGCACCACGGCGTTTTGGCTGAAGGTGTACTGGCAAAAGGCGAACAAGTTGAAGCGCTGGTTGACGCTGAGCGTCGTGCGGCTATCTCTCTCAACCACTCAGCCACGCACTTACTTCACGCAGCGCTGCGCCAAGTCCTTGGTGAGCACGTCACGCAAAAAGGTTCACTGGTTAAACCTGAGAACCTTCGTTTTGACTTCTCTCACTTAGAAGCGGTAACCGCGGCTGAACTGAAAGAGGTGGAGCGCTTAGTTAATGCTCAGGTTCGTCGCAACCATACGATTGAAACTAACATTATGGACATCGAGTCGGCGAAGAAGAAAGGGGCAATGGCTCTGTTCGGCGAAAAATACGATGATGAAGTGCGTGTACTATCGATGGGTGATTTTTCGACCGAATTGTGTGGTGGTATCCACGCGGCTAATACGGGTGATATTGGTCTCTTTAAGATCACGTCAGAAAGTGGTATAGCAGCGGGTATCCGTCGTATTGAAGCGGTAACAGGTGAAGCAGCGTTAGATGCGATTGAAGCTCAAGCGGCGAAGTACGAAGAGAAGCTGGCGGAATCTGCGCAGAAAGCCAAATCTTTGGAAAAAGAGATCCAGAAGCTCAAAGATAAGATGGCTGCAGCCGAGAGTGCCAACATCATGGGTAAAGTACAGGATATTGCCGGTACTAAAGTCCTGATTGCAGCACTAGAAGGTGCGGACAACAAAAATCTGCGCGTTATGGTAGACGATGTCAAAAATCAGATGGGCAGCGGCATCATCATGCTGGCGAACATCAACGATGACAAAGTCGGCCTTATCGCAGGCGTGACCAAAGATCTCATCGGCAAAGTAAAAGCGGGTGAGTTGGTCAACATGGTCGCGCAACAAGTCGGTGGTAAAGGCGGTGGTCGCCCTGATATGGCTCAAGCTGGTGGTACGGATGTGTCGGCACTACCGAAAGCGCTTGAATCCGTTCAAGGGTGGCTGGAAGAGCGCCTCTAAAATCGCAAGAGTAATTATCACGCTCAATCATTAGTTTGATTGGGCGTAATTTATTTTTGTAAGCCAAGTGGTTTAATTGGGCCTGATGAATCAAGCCTATAAGCCGCTTGGTTTTTGTTTTAACTACTGCAAATAATATTCAACGCATTGAATGCAGTCCTAATGAGACATAGTCTTGGGAAGGTGAAGACTGGTGAAAAAGCCCCTTATCGTGCAAAAGTTTGGCGGAACCTCAGTGGGTTCTATTGAGAGAATTCATACGGTAGCCAAACACATCATTAACGCGAAAAATGATGGTAATCAAGTGGTTGTCGTGGTGTCTGCGATGTCTGGTGAAACCAATCGATTGATGGATTTGGCGAAGCAGGTAGACAGCGTACCGACGGCGAGAGAACTTGATGTTTTGCTCTCTGCTGGTGAACAAGTATCGATGGCTTTATTGGCGATGATGCTCAATAAACTTGGCTATCCGGCCCGTTCACTTACCGGAGCACAAGCAGGCATTGTGACGGATAATGTTCACAATGATGCGACGATTAAACAGATTGATACCCAACTTATCGATGAACTGCTGGCGGAAGACCATATTGTGGTCGTGGCTGGTTTTCAGGGGATCAATGAAAAAGGGGACATCACCACACTGGGACGCGGCGGTTCGGACACCAGCGCAGTGACTCTAGCGGGCGCTTTGCAAGCCGATGAGTGCCAAATCTTTACCGATGTGGATGGCATATATACCTGTGACCCTCGTGTTGTGGCCAACGCGAAAAAGCTAGAAGTGATCGACTTCCCATCCATGGAAGAGATGGCACGTAAAGGGGCGAAGGTATTGCACTTGCCCTCTGTACAGTACGCATGGCAACACAATGTGCCTTTGCGTGTGTTATCCACCTTTGACACTAACCCTGGCAGCTTAGTCAAAGGGGAAGAGTGCCAAGATGCGGTTTGTGGTATTGCGCTGCAGCGAGATATGCGTCTGATCAGCATTGAAAAAGAGTCACTTGAGAGCCTGAAGAAACAGTGTTTAATGTTAGGTATTCATCTCTGGAATGTGATCGAGTATGCAGAATGGGTCGACGTGGTGTTAAAAGAGGACGCATACTCTAAACTGGAACTGGTTTTCAAAGACAAAATCCGCAATAGTGGGTCTGTTAGCTTACTCACCGCAGTAGGTTTGCATGTCGAAGGATTGGTAGAACAGTCGTGTGCGTTATTGTCAGAAGTTGCCATTGACGTGATTCATGTATCGATTAACCCGCAATCGTTAACTTTGGTGGTTGAACCTGAGTCTGTTGATAAAGCGGCTAATGTACTGCATGAGCATTACATCACTTCTGCAAAGGCGATCGACTGCTTAGAAAAACATGCCTTTTGGGGTTGATTAGTCACAACAATAGAGTTTACGTAAATAACCCTTTTGTTGGATAATAACCCAGTAGCAAGATAAATCAGAGATTACTCAAGGAGCACAGAATGCTAATTTTAACTCGCCGAGTGGGCGAAACTCTAATGATCGGTGACGAAGTAACAGTAACCGTACTGGGTGTAAAAGGTAACCAGGTACGTATCGGCGTCAATGCTCCGAAAGAAGTATCCGTTCACCGCGAAGAAATCTACATGCGAATTCAAGCGGAAAAAGGCAACGGTAACGTTGCACCAGGTAACTACTAACCTGTGAAAAGGCTGACGATTGTCAGCCTTTTTTGTATCGCCAATTGTGACAAAGTGAATGAAAAGAGCGAATTAACATCGCTTTGATTAAATACCCAACGGTTGAAGTATAAAATGACGTTTTTGCCAAGAAAGTGTTTGACATATTTTTGGTAAATCGTAATATGTGCCTCCGCAAGACGGTGAGGTGGCCGAGAGGCTGAAGGCGCTCCCCTGCTAAGGGAGTATACGGTTTGTAGCCGTATCGAGGGTTCGAATCCCTCCCTCACCGCCATTCTTGCACTGCTCGTTAGAGCATTCGTTTAAAGCGTTCTTTGGAAGAACAGCGGAAAACATTGCGCGCTCGTAGCTCAGCTGGATAGAGTACCTGGCTACGAACCAGGCGGTCGAAGGTTCGAATCCTTCCGAGCGCGCCATATTTCCTTACCAGGGAATAAAACGGTGAGGTGGCCGAGAGGCTGAAGGCGCTCCCCTGCTAAGGGAGTATACGGTTTGTAGCCGTATCGAGGGTTCGAATCCCTCCCTCACCGCCATTAATTGGCCTATGGTCAATTTTTTTGTTTTAGACGAAAATTTGTGTGATATACTTCACAACCTTCTCGTAATGAGAATATTGCGCGCTCGTAGCTCAGCTGGATAGAGTACCTGGCTACGAACCAGGCGGTCGAAGGTTCGAATCCTTCCGAGCGCGCCACTATTACGTTTGATTGATGATGGCAATAGACCAAAATCAGTAAAACCGACGCGTCCTTAGCTCAGCTGGATAGAGTACCTGGCTACGAACCAGGCGGTCGGAGGTTCGAATCCTCCAGGACGCGCCACTCTTTAGGGCATAGCCCGACCACTATTGGTGTCCCAATAGTCACAAATTTCTCGTAATGAGAAGATTGCGCGCTCGTAGCTCAGCTGGATAGAGTACCTGGCTACGAACCAGGCGGTCGAAGGTTCGAATCCTTCCGAGCGCGCCACTATAACGTTTGATTGATGATGGCGAATAGGCCAAAGTCAGTGAAACCGACGCGTCCTTAGCTCAGCTGGATAGAGTACCTGGCTACGAACCAGGCGGTCGGAGGTTCGAATCCTCCAGGACGCGCCACTCTTTAGGGCAATAGCCCGACCACTATTGGTGCCCCAATAGTCACAAATTTCTCGTAATGAGAAGATTGCGCGCTCGTAGCTCAGCTGGATAGAGTACCTGGCTACGAACCAGGCGGTCGAAGGTTCGAATCCTTCCGAGCGCGCCATATTATAAGCCCCGCTAGCGATAGCGGGGCTTTTTAACATCTTCGTAATATTATTCCAACCTTCCATTTACAACCTGATGTTTTTTATGAAGTTTTTCGTGAAACATTAAGTCTATCCCAGTAATTGCTCCAAATTTGCAATAACGTCATAAAATCAGCAGTTATTTGTGCTCGGATACGGTGAAATTGCAGATTTATGTGATTTGTAAGACGTGTTCGTCCTTAGAAATGTGCATTATCCTCAAGAGTGCAGGAATCAAAATTGACAAAGTTTAGCCAATCGAGATAATCCTAAACCTCTTGTCGGGATTAAACGGTTTATCCTGAACAATGATGGGCCAGCTTTGCGCTGGTTTTATTAGGCCATCAGGACTTTTTATTCGACCCTTAGGATAATGACGTCCACATTGAGGCCTATCTCCTTGTCAGGATGACAAAGAAAGGATGCAAAAATGGAAAATGTTGGAAGCCTGCTAGTAGACGCGGCCGCCCTGATGTTAACAGGGATGACGGTTGTGTTTCTGTTCCTCACTATTCTTGTCTATCTCGTTCGGCTGATGTCGAAACTGGTCCCCGAAGAGGTGCCAGAGCCGATCGCCACCCCACTTAAAAATAATAAAGTTCAACCCAGCTCTTCTACGGTGAGCCCGACTGTTGTAGCGGCGATCTCCGCTGCGGTGCATCAATATCGCACCAAGACGGCAAATTAGTATTGGACTGGATTAAAAGGAGTTAATGAGCATGTCTAAACCACTAGCGTTAACCGACGTGGTACTTCGTGACGCCCATCAATCGCTGTTTGCGACCCGTATGCGCCTTGAAGATATGTTACCTATCGCAGCTGAGCTCGATAAAGTCGGATATTGGTCTTTAGAAACATGGGGCGGTGCCACCTTTGATGCCTGTATCCGTTTCTTAGGAGAGGATCCTTGGGAGCGTCTTCGCGCATTGAAACAAGCGATGCCAAACACGCCGATGCAGATGTTACTGCGTGGACAAAATTTATTGGGCTATCGCCACTACGCGGATGATGTGGTGGAGAAATTCGTCGAGCGTGCCCATGCCAATGGTATGGATGTGTTCCGTATTTTCGACGCCATGAACGATGTGAGAAACTTCGAGAAAGCGGTCAAAGCGACCGTCGATGTGGGTGCGCACGCTCAAGGTACGCTCTCTTACACCACCAGTCCTGTGCACAACGCCGATACTTGGGTGGATCTGGCCAAGCGCTTAGAAGACTTGGGCTGTCATTCTCTCTGTATTAAAGATATGTCTGGCTTGCTTAAGCCTTACGAAGCCGAAGAGCTGATCACGCGTATTAAAGCCTCAACGGACATTCCATTGGCTCTCCATTGTCACGCGACGACTGGCCTATCTACGGCCACGGCAGTGAAAGCGGTAGAGGCGGGCGTGGATATTCTCGATACGGCGATCTCCTCGATGAGCTGTACCTATGGCCATACGCCAACAGAAACTGTGGTGGCAATGCTAGAAGGGACAGAGCGCGACACAAACCTCAAGTTGGATCAGCTTGAACCTATTGCGGCGTATTTCCGCGAGGTTCGTAAGAAGTACGCGAAATTTGAAGGTCAGTTGAAAGGCGTCGATTCTCGTATCTTGATTGCTCAAGTACCTGGCGGCATGTTGACCAACATGGAGAGCCAGCTTAAAGAGCAGGGCGCCGCGGATCGTCTTGATGAAGTGCTGGAAGAGATCCCACGTGTTCGTCAAGATCTTGGCTACATTCCTCTCGTCACCCCAACCTCACAGATCGTTGGTACCCAAGCGGTGATCAACGTGCTTACTGGCGAGCGTTACAAGAGCATTACCAAAGAAACCGCAGGCATACTCAAAGGCGAGTATGGCGCAGCGCCCGCAGAGCTTAATGCAGAACTTCAAGCGAAAGTGCTGGATGGCGCGGAAGCGATCACTTGCCGGCCTGCGGATCTTTTGGTTGATGAGATGGACACCCTCACTGACGATCTGCTGACAAAAGCGAAGGCGGAAGGTATCGCGTTGGCGCAAGACACCGTTGATGACGTGTTGACGTACGCACTCTTCCCACAAGTGGGGCTGAAGTTCCTTAAAAACCGTCGTAATCCAGATGCGTTTGAGCCTGCGCCGGGTAAAGAAGAGCCTGTCGTTGCAGCCCCTAGCGTTGCCGCACAAGGCGGAATTGAAACCTACAGCGTTAAGGTCGATGGCCAAGTGTACGATGTTGAGGTGGGCCCTCAAGGTCAGCTCAGCTCCGTCACACCAGCGAAATCGGTGTCCTCGGCTCCTGCACCTGCGGCAGAAAGCAATGCCGAAACAGTACCAGCACCACTGGCGGGTAACATTTTCAAAGTAAACGTACAAAGCGGCGCTGAAGTGGCAGAAGGTGATGTCCTACTCATCTTAGAAGCCATGAAGATGGAAACTGAAGTCCGCGCGGCGCGTGCTGGCATCGTCCAAGATCTGCATGTCAAAGAAGGTGATGCCGTGACGGTAGGCGCCCCGTTATTAAGCTTGGCGTAAGGGAGTAACATGGAAGGTTTAATGACTCTGTGGTCAGAGACAGGGATCGCTCACTTCGAATTTGGCCAGATTTGCATGATCTTGGTCGGCTGTGTGCTGCTGTTTTTGGCTATCCGCAAAGGTTTTGAGCCATTGCTGCTGCTGCCGATCGGCTTTGGTGCGATCTTAGCGAATATTCCGAATGCGGGTTTTACCGAAGAGGGCGGTTTGCTCTATTACGTCTACTACGTGGGGATCGAATCGGGTATTTTCCCGCTGTTGATCTTTATGGGTGTGGGCGCGATGACGGATTTCGGCGCTTTGATCGCGAACCCTAAAACCTTGTGGCTAGGTGCTGCGGCGCAGTTTGGTATCTTCGCCACCTTGTTTGGTGCGATCTTGCTTAACTATGTGCCGGGTATGGAATTTAGTATGCCTGATGCGGCCTCGATCGCCATTATTGGTGGTGCAGATGGCCCAACGGCGATTTTCCTTGCCAGCAAATTGTCGCCCGATCTGCTCGGCGCGATTGCCGTGGCAGCCTACAGCTACATGGCGTTAGTGCCGATCATTCAGCCACCGATTATGAAAGCGCTGACTACGCCTGAGGAGCGCAAGATCCAAATGGCGCAACTGCGTCATGTGGGTAAAGCAGAGAAGATCCTCTTCCCATTAGCGGTTTTGTTGATGACGATCCTCTTCCTGCCAGCGGCGACGCCGTTGGTGGGTATGTTCTGTCTAGGTAACTTGATGCGTGAAGCTGGTGTGGTGGAGCGTTTATCGAAAACGGCGCAAAATGAATTGATCAATATAGTGACCATTTTCCTTGGGCTGGGTGTCGGCTCCAAGCTTCAAGCACAAGAGTTTCTTAACATCGAAACATTGGGGATCTTAGCGCTGGGTGCGGTTGCCTTCAGTATCGGTACCGCAGGCGGTGTCTTGATGGCGAAGCTACTCAATAAGCTGTCAAAAGAGGACATCAACCCATTGATTGGTGCTGCTGGTGTATCGGCGGTACCTATGGCTGCGCGCGTGGTGAATAAAGTCGGCTTGCAAGCAAACCCACAAAACTTCTTGCTGATGCATGCGATGGGCCCGAACGTGGCCGGCGTGCTCGGTTCGGCCGTGGCCGCCGGTATATTGCTGGCACTGGTTCAGTAGGTCGAGGGAGTGACGCAAGGCGAAATTGCGACAGTTCGGTTAACTTCTCACTAAGAATTGGTATATATTCAAAGGGATGCTTTCGCATCCCTTTTTTTATCGATAGGGAAAGTACACATGGAAAACAAACAAATCGTAATCACGAAATTTGGCGAACCGGATGTCTTAGCGATTCAATCTTCAGCGGTGCCTCAGCCTCAAGCCGGCGAAGTGTTGGTTAAAGTGGCATTCGCTGGGGTTAACCCTATCGACGTAAAAACCCGTGCAGGGCTCGGTTGGGCTGCCGCGCAAAACAAAGACAACCTCCCCTGGGTGCCCGGCTACGATATCGCGGGAGAGATCATCACAGCGGGCGATGACGCGCAGCGTTTTGCTGTTGGCGATAAAGTGGCGGGATTTATTGGCTTTCCTTTGCAAGGTGGAGGCTACAGCCAGTATGTCGCCGTACCAGAGACGCTACTAACCTTAGTGCCTGATGCCATCACGTTGGAGGCGGCTGCCGCTCTGCCTTTGGCTGGGCAAACCGCTGTTCAGGCGCTGGATAAAGCCGGCGTCAAAGAAGGGCAACGCGTGCTTATTCTTGCGGGGGCTGGCGGGGTGGGGCACATCGCTGTCCAAGTGGCGCTCGCGGCGAAAGCGGAAGTGTTTACCACCTGTTCGGAAGCCAATTTGGATTACCTGGCGACATTGGGCGCACATGCGGTCAACTATCAGTTTGCCCCGGTCTCTGAGCGCGTTGAAGACGTAGATGTCTTGATTGACCTAGTGGGCGGGGACGCCGCATTAGATGCGCTAAAATGCCTAAAAGATGGCGCGACCGTCGTGACGGTCCCGACCATCAGTGCTGAGATGATTTGCGAAAAAGCCAAGATGCTGGGTTTTGACGCGACCGGGATGCTGGTCGACCCAAATCCTGAACAGTTAGATGCCCTCGTCTATATGGTCAGCGTTGGCTTACTTAAAACTGAAATCCAGCACGTCTACCCAATGGATAATGTCGCTGATGCACATCGACAAATCGAGACGGGCAGAACGCGCGGGAAAGTCTTGCTTGATATGCAATGTTAGACGCGTTTAATCACGCATTTCAGTCGGTCGCATTGTGGTTTTCTGATTCGGCTCTGTGGGTACTCTTCATCACAGGGTTTCTCAGTGCGACTTTGCTGCCGGGTGGCTCCGAGGCGGGGCTCGTTGCCACCCTCAGTCTCAATCAATTCTCCACTATGATGGTGATCGTCGTTGCCAGCCTAGGTAACACCTTGGGCGGGCTCACCAATTATTGGCTCGGGCTCTGGTTACCAAATCGAACTCAAGATGAAAAACACGGTCATAAAGCCGTAGCTTGGCTGCAAAAGTACGGCTATTGGTCATTGCTGCTCAGTTGGCTGCCGATTATTGGCGATCCTCTCTGTTTAGCCGCTGGATGGTTGAGAATGCGGTTTTGGCCATGTTGCTGGCTTATTTTGCTGGGTAAGGCATTACGTTACAGCGCGTTAGCTGCGCTTTATTTTGGACTTTTCTAGGAGATGTCATGAGAAAACTCTGGCTTGGTGCCCTTTCTCTCCTTGCTTTGTATGGCTGCGCGAGCAGCACGATTCCTTCAGTATCGCTGTTTTCTTCTCTCCCACCGGGCGTTTCTCTAATCGAAGAGGTAAAGCCTCAGCCTGGCGTTGCGATGATCCCTTATGCCAAATATCGCCTCGACAACGGGTTGACGGTCATCCTCTCTCCGGATGATTCAGATCCTCTTGTCCATGTGGACGTCACTTACCATGTAGGCTCTGCACGGGAAGAAGTCGGTAAATCCGGCTTTGCCCACTTTTTTGAACACATGATGTTCCAAGGCAGCGAACATGTTGGCGATCAGCAACACTTTAAAATTATCACTGAAGCGGGCGGTACGTTAAACGGTACGACCAACCGTGACCGAACCAACTACTTTGAAACTGTCCCTTCAAATCAGCTAGAAAAAATGTTGTGGCTTGAGTCCGATCGTATGGGATTTTTGCTTGATGCGGTCTCACAACGTAAGTTTGAAGTCCAACGTGATACGGTGAAAAACGAGCGAGCGCAGAATTTCGATAATCGCCCGTATGGCTTGATGTGGGAAAAGATGGCGGAAGCCATGTACCCAGAAGGCCATCCCTATTCGTGGCAAACGATCGGTTATGTCGAGGATTTAGACCGTGTGGATGTCAACGATCTTAAAGCTTTCTTTTTACGCTGGTATGGACCGAATAATGCCGTGCTGACGATCGGTGGCGATATCGACGTGGATCAAACGCTTGAATGGGTTCACCAGTATTTTGCTTCAATTCCGGCAGGACCAGAGGTAGAGAAAGCGCCGAAACAGCCGGCTCAGCTCAATGAAGATCGCTATGTCACGCTAGAGGATCGCATTTCTCAACCTATGGTGTTGGTGGGATGGCCAACCACTTACAACGGCGAGCAAAATCAGGCCTCGCTTAATGCATTGGCGAATATTTTGGGCAGTGGCGCCAATAGCTTGCTCTATCAAAACTTGGTCAAAACAGAGATGGCTGTGGATGCGGGCGCCTTCCAAGATTGCGCTGAACTTGCCTGTAGCTTCTACGTTTATGCCATGGGACCATCCGGTGACAAAGGGCAGTTGACGCCGCTCTACCAAGCGCTGATGGACACCCTTGAGGAGTTCGAGCAAACAGGGGCCACTCAAGCGCGCCTTGACCAGATTACCGGTATGGCGGAAGCTGACGCCGTCTTTGCCTTGCAAAGTGTGCGCGGTAAAGTCTCGCAGTTGGCATCCAATCAAACCTTCTTTGGTCAACCAGATAGAATGCAGACTCAGCTAGAGCAGATCCGTAACGTGACGCCAGAGTCCGTGCAAGCTGCGTATCAGCGTTTTATCAAAGACCAACACAAAGTGACATTAAGTGTTGTGCCGCGAGGGAAAACAGAGCTTGCAGCCGCGCCGGCGACGTTTGTCACCCCTGAACGTCAGTTGCCGGAATACCAAAAAGTGGATGAGAGCCAGCTGGCGTATCGACGTGCAGAGGATGATTTTGACCGCTCGGTGATGCCAGAGGTCGCCAAGGGTGTCGAAGCAACGATGCCTGAGCTGTACCGCGTCTATTTTGACAATGGCGCTGAGCTGATTGGTACCGTGAGCTCAGAAACGCCGACGGTTCAGCTTGAGATAAGTTTCCCGGCCGGGGAGCGATATGTCCCGCAAGGTAAAGAGGGGCTGGCTAACTTAACGGCGTCGTTACTCGAAGAGGGCACCACTGAGTCGAGTGTTGAAGAGTTGCAAGCCAAACTGGATGCGTTGGGCAGTACGCTTTCGGTGAGTGCGGGCAATTACACCACCTCACTGTCGATCTCCACCTTGGAGAAAAACCTCACGCCAACGTTGGCGATTGTCGAAGAAGTGCTGTTCAAGCCTGCTTTTGATGCTGACGACTTCGAGCGGATTAAAAAGCAGACATTAGAAGGGCTGGTGTACCAACATCAGAAACCGACTTGGCTGGCGTCACAAGCCACGCGACAAGTTCTGTTTTCTGGCAGTGTCTATGAACGTTCGAGCGATGGCACCCAAGCCTCGGTCGAGGCGATTAGCCTAGACGATGTGAAGGCGTTTTATCAGCAGCACTACACGCCGCAAGGTGCGCAAGTGGTGGTTGTGGGGGACATTAGCCGCAGACAGATCGTCAAACAGCTCGCGTTTTTGAAAGAGTGGCAAGGCGAGGCGGCGCCATTGCTGCGACCTCAGTCGGTTGAGCCCCTTGCCCAGAAAAAGCTCTACCTAGTAGATAAGCCGGGAGCGCCACAAGCGATTATTCGTATGGTGCGACAAGGCTTACCATTTGACGCAACCGGAGAGGTTTATCTTACGCAACTGGCCAACTTTAACTTGGCTGGCAATTTCAATAGCCGCCTGAATCAAAACCTAAGGGAAGATAAAGGCTATACCTATGGTGCCAGTGGCTATTTGGCCTCCAACCGCGAAGTGGGTGCCTTGGTCTTTTCCGCTCAAGTTAGAGCAGACGCCACACAGCCAGCACTAGTGGAGATGCGTAACGAGCTTGAACAGTTTGCCCAGCAGGGAATGAGCGATGAGGAGATGAAATTTTTGCGTCTTGCCGTCGGTCAACAAGATGCACTCAACTACGAAACTCCGGCGCAAAAAGCGCAACTGCTAGGCAGTATATTGGCGTTCGGATTGGATGAAGACTATTTACAGCAACGAAATCAGATTGTGGCAACGGTCAGCAAGGAGACGTTAAACGCACTCGCGGCGAAGTGGTTTGATCCCAGCCAGTATCAAATCATCGTGGTGGGCGATGCGAAATCGTTAAAACCCCAGCTAGAAAGTTTACAGATTCCGATAGAAGAGCTTGAAATCATCCGTTAGAGTACACATAACTGAGAACGTAGAAACGATTAAACATAAGTGAACTTCATTTTGACAGATTTTGCTGCGCGATTAGAGAGAGTCGCTCGTAACCCAGAAGTATTCCAACACTTTAGCCGTGGCGTCGAGCGAGAGACTTTGCGCTATCAAGACGGGCGTTTGGCGACCACTCCGCACCCTAAAGGGTTAGGATCGGCGTTGACCAACCAATGGATCACGACGGATTTCTCTGAATCGCTGCTCGAGTTCATCACTCCGGTGTCGCACGACATCGATCAGTTGATGGCGCAGCTTGAAGACATCCACCATTTCACCCAAACCAAACTGGGGGAAGAGAAACTGTGGCCACTGTCGATGCCTTGCTACGTAGAGCATGAAGAGTTGATCAACCTTGCTCAATATGGCGGCTCGAACTCGGGCAAGATGAAAACGCTGTATCGCCAAGGGTTGAAGCGTCGCTACGGCAGTTTGATGCAAATTATCTCCGGTGTGCATTTTAACTTCTCTTTCCCAGACAGTTTCTGGGAGGCCCTCTATGGAGAGCAAGATGAGCAGGCGCGCCAAGAGAGCAAATCTGAGGCGTACTTCGGCTTAATTCGCAATTACTACCGCTTTGGGTGGCTGATTCCTTATTTCTTTGGCGCGTCACCGGCGCTCTGCTCTTCGTTTATTCGTGGCCGAGAGACAAAACTGCCGTTTGAAAACATTGGTGAAACCCTCTATTTGCCGAACGCCACCTCGCTGCGTTTGAGTGATTTGGGCTACACCAATAGCGCGCAAAGTGTCCTCAAGATCGGATTCAATAGCATTGATGAGTATTTAGCAGGTCTTAATGAAGCGATTCGCACGCCTTCAGACAAGTTTGCCAAGATAGGCGTGAAAGTGGATGGTGAGTACCGTCAACTCAATAGCAACGTTTTACAGATTGAAAATGAGCTTTACGCGCCTATCCGTCCGAAACGAGTGACCAAAAGCGGTGAGAAACCGTCTGAAGCGTTGCGCCGAGGCGGGGTTGAGTACATTGAGGTGCGCTCACTGGATGTGAACCCGTACAGCTCGGTGGGTATTACCGAAGATCAGGTTCGCTTCCTCGACCTCTTCTTAGCATGGGCTGCATTAAGTGACTCTGAGCCGATGGATTTTTGTGAGCAAGCGTGCTGGCGAGAGAACTGGAACAAAGTGATTGTCGAAGGTCGCAAGCCGGGTCTTGAGTTGCAGATTGGCTGCAAAGGTGAAGTCTTAACGTTGCAAACCTGGGCTAAGCGTGTATTTTCTGAATTGACGGCGATCGCCAAAGTCATGGATGAGGCAGCCGGTGGTCAGGCGTACCAAGATGTGGCAAAGACACTGCTTGAGTGGATTGATAACCCAGAGCTGACCATTTCAGGGCAACTACTGGCAGACACCAAACGCCTAGGCGGTTTAGGGAGTGTGGGCCGAGATTTTGGTCGTCAGTACAAAGCGCGCCATCAAGCTCATCAATACCGTACCTACAGTGAGTCTCTGATGGAACAAGAAGTCGCGCGCTCAGTGGAGGCACAAGCTGACATTGAAGCGAAAGACAGCCTGTCATTTGATGCGTTTTTAGAAGACTACTTCGCGTACTTAAAAACGCCGCAGCAGGCGTAATCCGTGCCACAATAGGCTCGCTCATTCATCGTCGATTTGCTAGGCTTTGACTATCTGCCTAGCTGTTATCGCCGGGCGAAGAAAAAGAATAGAACAGCTCCCAAGAGCTTGGAACCAATGGAGACGGACCATGCCGTTACTAGATAGCTTTACCGTAGATCACACTCGTATGAACGCCCCAGCCGTTCGCGTGGCAAAAACGATGACCACGCCTAAAGGGGATACCATCACAGTGTTTGATTTGCGTTTTACCGCCCCAAACAAAGACATCTTGTCAGAAAAAGGCATCCACACCCTTGAGCATCTATACGCTGGTTTCATGCGTAACCACCTTAACGGTGAGAGCGTGGAAATCATCGATATTTCACCGATGGGTTGTCGTACAGGCTTCTACATGAGCCTAATTGGCACACCGACCGAGTCTCAAGTTGCTGACGCATGGCTCGCGGCAATGCAAGATGTGCTGAAAGTGGAAAGCCAGAACAAGATTCCAGAGCTCAACGAATACCAATGCGGTACGGCAGCGATGCATTCACTGGATGAAGCCAAAGCGATTGCAACAGCGATTATTGACGCGGGCATTTCGGTCAATAAGAACGATGAGTTGGCGCTACCAGATTCGATGCTGAAAGAGCTCAGTGTTGACTAAGCACCGAATAGACCAGCTGATTTAGGCTGGGACAGAAACCAAAAAAGGAAAGCACATCGCTTTCCTTTTTTATTACCTATCAGATTGTTATTGCGCTTTGGGCAATACCACGACGCGCGTTTTAGCCCATATATCGTGAAAGCCACGCTTTTTGGGATCGATAGGCACACTAAGATTGGCCAGGCCGAAACCGGATGTGCCAATGCGAATCAGCGCTTGCGTCACCGTGATTCGACCACCTTGCTCATTTTGCAGTTGCAGTTTCCAGGCACGCATGCCCAATGTTTGGCCCGCTTTTGTCCAAAAGTAGACAAAGAAGTAGACCCACACCGCCGCGAGATAGAAGGTGTAGAGAGGGCTCCATACCGGATGCTGCGTAAGGAAATCACTGACGTCTTGGTATTGGCCAACATGAAATACGCCGAGCGCCATTAGCGCATGTAAAATGGCGATAACGATACCGGCTGCCATCATTTCGATGGCAATGATGATCAATCCATCATAAAAAAGTGCCCCTAAGCGGCGAAAAAGTCCCGCTGGTGGCAAGGTGCTATTGCTAGACATAAAACGACTTACCCTTAAAAAACTGGCGCCAGAATATAGTGTCAAACTGGTGATGAAAAGAGAGCTTGCGCACAGCTTACGACTTTGTGGCGAATTTATCAGCAAACAATAAGCAAATCAGCTTTTTGCACTTGCGCGATGGCAAAGCTTACGTATAATGCCAGACATCAACAGGGAGTCATCCCCAAGATGCCGGTGTGGTGAAATTGGTATACACGACGGATTCAAAATCCGTTGCCTTCGGGCGTGGCGGTTCAAGTCCGCCCACCGGTACCATATTTAAACAACAAAGCCTCGACGAAAGTCGGGGCTTTGTTGTTTCTAGCATTCGCCATATTCAAAAAAGCCCCGTGTTTAAACGAGGCTTTGTTTGAACGACGCTTAGCAGTATCACGATAGAGGGTTAAGACAGGTTTTCCACCGTTCGAGATACTTTTTCTGCGTCATCGATGATTCTGTCGATCACTTGTGAGATCTGCTCAGTTTGAGATTCACCGTGGGACGTTTTTTCGGTAACGGCTTGGATTTTGCCATCGAGCTTTTGCGTGATCTTACTGTTCTCACCAATAACGTCGGCAATCTCTGAGGTGGATTCTGAGGTCCTGGCTGCGAGATTCCGCACTTCATCGGCCACAACGGCAAAGCCGCGGCCTTGCTCTCCGGCCCTCGCCGCCTCAATTGCAGCGTTCAATGCGAGCAGGTTGGTTTGCTCGGCAATGGCGCTGATGGTTGAAACGATGGTTTCAACGCTTTTCGACTGACCATTCAAGGCGGTCACCAACTCATTCATTTCGGCGACGGAGCGGTTGATCTCTTGAGAGTTGGTCAGAAGCTGCGCAATGCTCTCTTTCCCTTCACACGCGGAGTTGACGGTTTGCTGGGCTATCTCGAATGAGGTGGTGGCGGCTTCTTTGACTCGCTCGGCTTTTTCGACACGATCGGTAATATCGCTCGCGAGTTTGATGATTTTAACCACTTTGCCTTCATGGTTGAAAATCGGGTTATAAGTCGCTTCTAACCACATACGTTGACCATGCTTATCAATCCGTTGGAACAGACCGGTTTTGATGGCACCCGTCGACAACTCTGCCCAAAAATTGGGGTTGGACTGATAAAACTCTGGCAAGCAAAACATACGATGGTGCTGACCTTTGATTTCGGCCAATGAGTAGCCCATGTGCGCGAGGAAGTTTTTATTGGCGGTAATGATGGTGCCGTCGGGTTCAAAGTCGATGACGGCTAACGATTTATCCAGGGCGTCTAACAGTGCTCGATTGCGCTCACGCTCTCGCTGAGCATCACTCACGTCAGAGGCCACTTTGGCGACATACTCTACTTTCCCATCTTGATCGCGGACCGGAAAATAGGTGGCCTCGACCCAAAATGCGAGATCTTGCTTGTTTTTGCGAATAAATCGGCCCGTTTTAGGGATGCCGCGATTGAGATCTTTCCAAAGTTGTTTGTATTCAGCTGTCTCAACGTCCTCCGGGAAACAAAGGAAGCGGTGATGTTTGCCTTGCACTTCTTCCAAGCTATAACCGGTAACAGAGAGAAACTGAGCGTTGGCAAAACGGATGTGCCCATCGGGTGTGAATTCGATATAAGGAACCGATTCTTTCACCGACTCCTTGAATTGATTAGCGCTGCTAAGTTGATTTTCTAACTGAGTAATCTTGTCATTTTTGGCGCGAGCGAAATTAAACATCCTTGTCTCCTAACCACTGTTTTTATTATGCACTGTATTGAGTTTAGTGTAGGTAACTCGATGCGTTTGTTCAATGGTTATAACAGCGATGAGAGGCGTAAGCCAACCGAGCGCGAGGGGTCAATGATGATGATTTGCATAGCGCTATTGGTGCAGTAGGGGATCAGCACGGAGTAGGAGTGGCTCGTATCGAGTGTCGGTTGGCCAATTAAGGTGCCAAATTGTTGATCATCAGAGGTAACGAGTACGTCAGCGAGTGGAGGATCATCCTCATAAGTGAGCTCAAACTCGGTTCTCTCTAGCGGTGAAAACTGGCCGCTTTTTATCGTCACGTGATACCCATCGACTTGGCATTTTCCATCATTCACTGGGCAGTCGACCAATGTGAGCCCTTGAGGCGCCGCGGCGAACTCCATTTTCGGTTCAAACTTGAACCAGGTCGGCGCGAAATAACCCGCTGCAAACAGCAGCGGGATCAAAAAGTAGCGGTAGGCCATTAAGAGAGCTGGAATCGCTGGCTTAGGCTCGCCAATTTGCTAGTGGCTTGGGTTAGCTCTGAAATCGAGGCGCTTTGCGCCTGCGATTGCTCGGCAATCACAGCACTGGCGTTATCCACTTCCGACATACTGCTTTGTAGACGGTCTAATGAGCGGTGTTGCTCATCGACTGAATCGGCGACTTGCGACATCTGGAGACTCACTTGGCTGATATTGTGCGAGATTTGTCCGGTCGATTGGATGATATTGTCCACGGCACTAGAGACTTGCGTTGATAGTTCCGTCATGTCACTGATGTTGCCCGTGGAGAGTTTGACCGCTTTCTCTAATTGACCTAGAGACACACCAATCTCCTCAACGCTTGCGCTGGTGCGATTCGCTAGCTGGCGGACTTCGTCTGCCACCACGGCGAAACCTCTCCCGGCTTCGCCGGCTCTTGCCGCTTCGATGGAAGCGTTGAGAGCGAGCAAGTTTGTCTGCTCAGAGATGCTCGTGATCGCTTCGAGAATCTGGTGAATGCTGTTGGCGTCTTGTACGACTTGACTGACGTTGCTGCGTGTTTGGTCAACAATATCAGTCATGCGGGCTAAGCGATGTTGACATTCGGCCGATTGAGAAAGCGATGCATCACTAAGCTCGGCGGCATGCAGGGCACTTTGATGGCAAGCTTGGGTTGTTTGTGAGACATGGGAGAACGAATCACCGAGATTGCTCACCGCGCTCGCGACTTGCTTAATATTGTTACTATTGCGAGAGATCTCACGATCAATTCGTGTGGTGTTAGCCGCAAAATCCTCGGATACATGAGAAAGCTCCGCAACGGATTCGCGTTGGATTCTGGCGGTGTCTTGTAACTGTAGAATGATTTGGTTAAAGCGAGTGAAAAACTCATCCCGCTCTTGCAGTTCCACATTTAAGTTGAACGTCGAACCTTGCACCACATGATCGACGGTGCGGCTGACGTATTTCAAGCGTTGCAGGTTTTTATCCAGTACAAGACAGGCGTACATGGATACGCTAGCTTGGAAAATAGCATACAGGCAGTGCTCAATAACTAAGGTGTAGCTGCTGTTCGGTGGGAAAATGTATACCGGTACGCCAGACGACTGCATCCAAAAGAAGACAACGTGATGCAGAGCGGCGGCAACCAGTGCGTGTAATACCATCAGCCAGTTATTGTAGAGCGTCATCAACGCCAACATGATGAAGACTTCAAAATGAAGCATGATGTCGCCATAGGCTTGATGAATATGCAAAGCAACAAACCCGTACAGCACGTACGGCAGGGCATAGCGAGTGGTGGGGCGATTGAGAATGACGACTAAGGCAGACAAGACCAGAGTGGCAATCAGGTCGGGCGTCGCATACCCATAGCGAGCAAAATAGATAAACGAAAGTGCCATCATAGGCAGGCCGATAATGTACGTTTTTTGAGAGAACGACAACTCACGCTCTAGCTTAATCATACCAATCTACTCTTAGCAAAATAAACGATGTGCATGTTAGGAGTATATGTACACCACTCATGCTCAGTGGTTGTACCAACAATCCGTATTACTGTTAAAAGCCGTTTTGCTGATAAATTCTGTTTTGCTGATAAAAAAATTGTAGACAAAAAAAACCAGCAGGTTGGCAGCTGCTGGCTAAGTCTTTTGGGCTTCCTTTGTTGTTATACTTCTCGTCACAAAGTTCGATCACTGCGTCCCGATAAATTTCCTCTGAGGTGAAAATTTCACGCGGTGCCAATGATGTGCGAGAAGGGGATTTATCCTTGTTTGCGAATCAAGTAGTCAAACGCACCAAGGCTTGCTTTTGCGCCTTCTCCCATCGCAATGATGATCTGTTTGTACGGTACGGTTGTGGCATCACCCGCCGCAAATACACCTTCTAGGCTCGTCTCGCCACGGCTACCGACTTCGATTTCGCCACGATTTGACAGGGCAACCTCTGAATCTTTCAGCCATTCTGTGTTCGGTACGAGGCCGATTTGCACGAAGATACCAGACAGCTCAATCTCTTTGATCTCATCTGTGTTGCGATCTTTGTACTTCAAGCTCGTGACACGTTTCCCATCACCCATCACTTCTGTGGTTTGCGCCATGGTAATAATGTCGATGTTAGGCATCGAGTTCGCCTTGTTGATCAAGACTTGGTCGGCGCGAAGGACATCCGCAAACTCCAACACTGTCACATGCTCAACAATACCGGCAAGGTCGATAGCGGCTTCAATACCTGAGTTACCACCACCGATAACGGCAGTCTTCTTACCTTTGAACAGTGGGCCGTCACAGTGTGGGCAGTAGGCAACGCCTTTGTTGCGGTACTCTTGCTCACCCGGAACGTTCATTTCACGCCAACGTGCACCTGGGCTTAGAATGACACTCTTACTTTTCAGAGTTGCGCCACTCTCAAGTTGGATATGAATCAGACCATCTTCTGTGTGCGCTGCGCCCATCAGCTTTTCTGCTTGCTGTTCTGTTACGACGTCCACATCGTACTCTTTTAAGTGCTCAGCAAGATCAGTCGCCAGTTTTGGACCTTCAGTACGTTTCACTGAAATGAAGTTTTCGATCGCCATGGTGTCCATAACTTGACCGCCAAAGCGTTTAGCGACAACGCCAGTGCGAATCCCTTTACGCGCCGCATAAAGAGCCGCAGCACTACCACCAGGGCCACCACCGACAACTAAGACATCGTATGGGTCTTTTTCGCTCAGAGCTTTCGCGGCTTTCTCGCTTGCGCCATCATCCACTTTGTTAAGAATTTCAGTCAGAGACATGCGGCCTTGACCGAATAGCTCGCCGTTAACGAAGACACTCGGTACGGCCATGATGTCACGTTGTTTCACTTCATCTTGGAAGAGTGCGCCATCGATCATGGTCGCGTTCACTTTCGGGTTGATCGCCGCCATCATGTTGAACGCTTGAACCACGTCTGGACAGTTTTGACACGAGAGTGAAATAAAAATTTCGACATCAAGATCTTTGTCTAATGCGGCGATTTGCTCAATCACCTCAGGCTCAAGCTTGATTGGGTGACCGCCAGAGTGCAGCAGCGCCAAAACGAGAGACGTGAATTCATGTCCCATTGGCAAGCCGGCAAAGCGCAATGACGTACCTTTGGCCGGGTTGGTCACAGCCATCACAGGTTTGCGTGCGCTGGCATTATCATCTCGTTCAACACTGATCAGATCGCTCATCTCAGCGATTTGACTGGCCAACGCGAGGATGTCATTGGCGGCTTTGCTTTCATCTAGGCTAACCACTAGACGAACCTCTTCTTTTACATTGGCGAGATATTGTTTGAGTTGTTGTTGAATCGCTTGGTCTAGCATGGTGGTACTTACCTTAAATAAACAAAAGAGTGGTTACTCTGGATAAAAACAGGTTGGGAAGAGAGCAAACCGGGTAGAAGGTCGTCAGGTATCAGACCCAGAATGCTCTCTTAATTAGGTTCCTAATAGGGGAGGAACAACAATCTCAGTGAGATTAGATTTTGCCAACTAGGTCTAGAGATGGTGCCAGTGTTTCTTCACCTTCTTTCCATTTCGCTGGGCAAACTTCGCCTGGGTGAGCAGCGACGTACTGAGCGGCTTTTACTTTGCGAAGTAGGTCTTCTGCGTCGCGGCCGATACCTTCAGCAGTGATTTCCATCGCTTGAATCGTACCTTCTGGGTCGATCAGGAATGTTGCGCGGTCTGCAAGACCTTGACCTTCACGCATAACACCGAAGTTGTTGGTGATGTTGCCAGTTTGGTCGCCAAGCATGTAGTAGTTGATTTTGCCGATAGTGTCTGAGCTATCGTGCCATGCTTTATGAGTAAAGTGTGTATCAGTAGAGACTGAGTACACTTCTACGCCGCGCTTTTGAAGCTCTTCGTAGTGGTCTGCTAGGTCACCAAGTTCAGTTGGACATACGAAGGTGAAGTCTGCTGGGTAGAAGAAGAATACCGCCCATTTACCCAGAACGTCTTGCTCTGTGACTTCAACAAATTCACCTTGTTTGAATGCGGTCGCTTTGAATGGTTTGATCTTAGTGTTAATCATATCTTTACTTTCCTCAGAATGTTTTGGGTGAGCAGTTCTTGCTTTCGGAAAGTATATTCTCATCCCCCATAGACTAAATAAAATTGCTTGTAGCTATCTTATTGATAGGGGAATCCTATTAAAAATAAACAAGGCCTCGTCTAACGCAGTGTGGTTCGAGTCGGCGCTTTGCGCGCAAGATAAGAGCGGTGGAATTTTTCTTCGCTTTATCCGCGAGTTAGTGAATTGTCATCTATCTTTTAAAGAAAACAACAGGAAGTCAGACAATGTATCAAATCACACCGTATCTCTTTTTCGCTGGAAGATGTGCCGAGGCGCTCCATTTTTATCGTGATAGTTTTGAAGCAGACGTCACATCAGTGCAATATTTCAAAGATTCACCACAGGTCATTGAGGGGGCGGAGCCGCATTGGATTATGCACGCAGAAATTGACATCATGGGCAATAAATTGATGCTCTCTGATGGCGTGGTGGCGAGAGAGCTGAGTGGAAACACCATCGCCTTATCCATTGTGCTTGACGATCTCGACTTACAAGCGAGACTGTTCGATAAGCTCGCGACGCAAGGTCGCGTGATGATGCCTTTGGCCGACACATTTTGGGGCGCGCGCTTTGGTAAAGTGGAAGATCAGTTTGGCATCCGTTGGATGCTGCACTGCAATCTAGTCTAATCTGCTGAGGTGTCATGTCGCGTCAGTAATCCGTTGCTCACGTCTATTGATGAGTTGGTCAGGTAGGGTGGCTTTTTGTGATGAAATCGCCACCTAATTCATCTAAGATTATTGGGTTATCAAAATGATTCAGTTGTATAAACGTCGTGGCTAGCATCAAAATTACCGTCGATCGTCTCCAACCCGGATTGCACATTCGACTGCCGCTCAAATGGAATGAGCACCCTTTCTTATTGAATAGCTTCAAGATAAAAGATGAAGAGCAAGTGCGACTCATTCGTCACTTGGGAATTAAGCACGTCTATATCAATCCAGCGCAAAGTGATGTTGAACCACTGCCACCGCAGAAAGCGCAACCCGAAGAAGAGGCCGACAATGACCACTCCGGCGTTGATAGTGAGGCAGAAAAACTCTGGCAGCAGAAACAAGAGCAAATAGAAAAGCTCAATGCCTATCGACGCCGAGTGATCCAGTGTGAAAAAGAGTTCGAACGATCGTTGTCAAAGATGCGAGCGGTGATGAATAAAATTCGCAGCCGACCAGAACAAGCCATTGATGAGGCATCGGAGTTAGTCAGCGATGTGGTCGACAAATTGCTTAGCGATGACAACGTGACGTTGCACCTGATGAACGGTAAGAGTGAATTTGAGGACATCTATTTTCACTCCCTCAATGTTGCGGTTATCGCGATGATGATTGCCAAGGCTAAAAAGCTCAATGCAGACAAGATAAAAGAAGTGGCGTTTGCTGCGCTATTCCATGATATGGGAAAAGTTAAAATCCCAACGGCAATAGTCCGTAAAAAGACGGCCTTGACGGAACCAGAGAAAAACTACCTCAAACTGCACACCAAGTATGGTTTTGACTTGGCCGATAAAATAGAGAGCTTTCCGGAAAGTGCTAAAACGGTCATTACTCAACATCATGAACTGAATGATGGTTCTGGATACCCTCAAGGGTTAAAAGAAGAAGAGATAGATATGATGACGCAAATAGTGTCGGTGGCGAATGCGTATGACAATCTCTGTCACTGCAATATAGAAGCAGAACAAAAGATCCCTTATGTTGCGCTGTCTCACCTTTATAAAAACTGCAAGCATCTCTATAGCAACGAAAACCTCGGCATTTTAATCAAGTTTATGGGCGTCTACCCACCCGGTACCGTTGTCCAACTGTCCAACAACATGGTTGGTTTGGTCATTTCAGTCAACGCGCGCAATATTCTCTATCCGAATGTGCTGATGTACGACCCTTCTGTGCCAAGGACTCAAGCCCCGATTCTCGATTTAGCGGAGAAAGAACTGAAAATAGTGAATGCAATTTTGCCTGCTAAGCTGCCAGATAAAGTAAAAGAGTACTTAAACCCACGCTCACGCATTTCATACTTCTTTGATTCAGACAGTTAGAGGTTGAGTTATCCACAGGCATTTGTGTATATGCTTAGGATAGTGTGCGCGTAAACTAGGTATAAAATAGCGCCTGATCGAAAAGTAGTCGGTCAGGCGTTTCTTGATAAAAAAAAGGCTTTTTTCGCTTGCGCTATTTCTGTTGCTCCCTATAATGCGCTTCCACTGACACGGCAGAGGCCACAAGGCTTCAGCAGTGTTAAGAGAGGTAAAAGCTTCTTGAGAAAATAAATTTGAAAAGTGTTTGACTCTTCAAATTAACTCGCTAGAATGCACCTCCGCTTTGAGAGAAAGTTTCTTGAAAAGCACAGCTCTTTAACAATATAAACCTATCAATCTGTGTGGGCACTCGTTGATGATAATCCAATTTAGAAATTTCTCTTAATAAAGAGCGGTTTCAAATTAGGTTTCAATGAACTGAGTGACCATTCGAATTGGGAAGCAGCCTTGAGCTGTTTTGTTTTACTTTTTCAAAAGTGAAAACCAATAAGAGCACAGTCAATTCAAGTTTTCTAGGAACTAGCTTCTAGTCACTAGGAACTTATCAGTATTCATTGAGCCTCCCCTATTTATTTAGGGAATCAAAACTTTAAATTGAAGAGTTTGATCATGGCTCAGATTGAACGCTGGCGGCAGGCCTAACACATGCAAGTCGAGCGGAAACGAGTTATCTGAACCTTCGGGGAACGATAACGGCGTCGAGCGGCGGACGGGTGAGTAATGCCTGGGAAATTGCCCTGATGTGGGGGATAACCATTGGAAACGATGGCTAATACCGCATAATAGCTTCGGCTCAAAGAGGGGGACCTTCGGGCCTCTCGCGTCAGGATATGCCCAGGTGGGATTAGCTAGTTGGTGAGGTAAGGGCTCACCAAGGCGACGATCCCTAGCTGGTCTGAGAGGATGATCAGCCACACTGGAACTGAGACACGGTCCAGACTCCTACGGGAGGCAGCAGTGGGGAATATTGCACAATGGGCGCAAGCCTGATGCAGCCATGCCGCGTGTATGAAGAAGGCCTTCGGGTTGTAAAGTACTTTCAGCAGTGAGGAAGGTTCATGCGTTAATAGCGTATGGATTTGACGTTAGCTGCAGAAGAAGCACCGGCTAACTCCGTGCCAGCAGCCGCGGTAATACGGAGGGTGCGAGCGTTAATCGGAATTACTGGGCGTAAAGCGCATGCAGGTGGTTTGTTAAGTCAGATGTGAAAGCCCGGGGCTCAACCTCGGAATTGCATTTGAAACTGGCAGACTAGAGTACTGTAGAGGGGGGTAGAATTTCAGGTGTAGCGGTGAAATGCGTAGAGATCTGAAGGAATACCAGTGGCGAAGGCGGCCCCCTGGACAGATACTGACACTCAGATGCGAAAGCGTGGGGAGCAAACAGGATTAGATACCCTGGTAGTCCACGCCGTAAACGATGTCTACTTGGAGGTTGTGGCCTTGAGCCGTGGCTTTCGGAGCTAACGCGTTAAGTAGACCGCCTGGGGAGTACGGTCGCAAGATTAAAACTCAAATGAATTGACGGGGGCCCGCACAAGCGGTGGAGCATGTGGTTTAATTCGATGCAACGCGAAGAACCTTACCTACTCTTGACATCTACAGAACTTAGCAGAGATGCTTTGGTGCCTTCGGGAACTGTAAGACAGGTGCTGCATGGCTGTCGTCAGCTCGTGTTGTGAAATGTTGGGTTAAGTCCCGCAACGAGCGCAACCCTTATCCTTGTTTGCCAGCACTTCGGGTGGGAACTCCAGGGAGACTGCCGGTGATAAACCGGAGGAAGGTGGGGACGACGTCAAGTCATCATGGCCCTTACGAGTAGGGCTACACACGTGCTACAATGGCGCATACAGAGGGCGGCGAACTTGCGAGAGTAAGCGAATCCCAAAAAGTGCGTCGTAGTCCGGATTGGAGTCTGCAACTCGACTCCATGAAGTCGGAATCGCTAGTAATCGTGGATCAGAATGCCACGGTGAATACGTTCCCGGGCCTTGTACACACCGCCCGTCACACCATGGGAGTGGGCTGCAAAAGAAGTGGGTAGTTTAACCTTTCGGGGAGGACGCTCACCACTTTGTGGTTCATGACTGGGGTGAAGTCGTAACAAGG